>JBKOWB010000190.1:0-3926 GCA_046724195.1 Actinomycetota bacterium | reverse complement strand
CCGCACACACCGAGCAGGGCAGCTGGTGGCCGGACGCCGTGGCGTGGCTCGGCGAACGCTCCGGCGCGGAGAAGACGGCACCGCAGGAGCTGGCTGGCGGTGGTCTGCGGACGCTCGCCGACGCTCCCGGCACGTACGTGTTCGACAGTTAGGGACGGGCACCATGTACGAGAGCATCGGCCGGTCGCTGGGCACCGACTACTTCCGCATCGCCGACCAACTGACCCGCGAAGAGCGCGACTACTGGCGACGTACCAGGGACTTCGTCGACGACGAGGTGCTTCCGGTCATCAATGGCTACTGGGAACGCGCCGAGTTACCGTGGCCGCTGATCACCGCGCTGGGAAAGCTCGGCATTGTGGGCGACGGCATCGTCGGGTACGGCTGCCCACCGATGAGCCCGATCGCGAACGGTCTCATCAGCCTCGAACTCAACCGCGGGGACGGCAGCCTCGGCACGTTCGTCGGCGTGCAGGGCGGGCTGGCCATGCAGTCGATCGCCATGCTGGGCTCCGAGGAACAGAAACAGCGCTGGCTTCCGGCCATGGCGCAGCTGGACAAGCTCGGCGCGTTCGCGCTCACCGAGCCGTTGCACGGCTCCGACTCGGTGGCGCTGGAGACCTCGGCGCGCCTCGACGGCGACGAGTGGGTCATCAACGGAGCGAAGAAGTGGATCGGCAACGGCACCCTCGCCGACGTCGTCGTGGTGTGGGCCCGCGACGTCGCCGACAAGCAGGTCAAGGGTTTCCTGGTGGAGAAGGGCACCCCGGGGTACGACGCGCGGCGCATCGACGGAAAAGGCTCGTTGCGCTCCGTATGGCAGGCGGAGATCACCATCACCGATCTGCGGGTGCCCGAGGAGAACCGGCTGCCGGGCGCGCGCAGCTTCAAGGACGCCGGCCGGGTGCTCGCCGGCACCCGCAACACGGTCGCCTGGGCGGCGCTGGGCCACGCCACCGCCGCGTACGAGATCGCCGCCGCCTACTGCGCCGAACGCAAGCAGTTCGGCAAGCCGCTGGTGAGCTTCCAGATCGTGCAGGACAAGCTGGTCAAGATGCTCGCGGAGATCTGCTCGATGCAGCTCTACTGCCTGCGCCTGGGCCGGCTCATCGAGGAGGGAAAGCTGACCGACACGATTGCCGCGATCGCCAAGATGAATAACACCCGCAAGGCCCGTCAGGTCATCTGGGAGGCCCGGGACCTGCTCGGCGGCAACGGCATCCTGCTCGACTTCCACGTCATCCGGCACATGGCCGACATCGAGGCGATCCACACGTACGAGGGCACCGAGACCATCCAGACTCTCATCGTCGGACGAGACATCACCGGTGTCAGTGCCTTTGTCTGATCCGGCGACGATCCGGTTCGTCGACGTCGACGGCGTCCGGCTGCGCACCTCGGTACGCGGTAAGGGCCCGCCGCTGCTGCTGATCACCGGGCTCGGGGCCAGCCTCGACCTGGCCGAGCCGTTCGAGCGGCAGCTGACCGCCCGTGGCATGCAGGCGATCGCCTTCGACGCACCCGGCGTCGGGCAGTCGACAGCGTACGCATGGCCGCGGCGGATGTCCGGTGTGGCGGCGACGGTGGAGCGGATGCTGGACGCGCTCGGGTACGCCCGGGTCGACGTGCTCGGCGTATCGCTCGGCGGAGTCGTCGCCCAACAGTTGGCCCATCAAGCACCCAGCCGGGTACGGCGGCTCGTATTGGCCGCGACCGGGCCCGGCCTCGGCGGCGTTCCCGGCTCCCCCAGCGTCCTGCTGGCCCTGGCCACGCCGCGGCGCTACTACCAACCCGATTACTACCGGAGCATCGCCGGACGCATCTACGGCGGGGACGCCCGCCGCGACCCGGACGCGCTGCTACACGGCTCGATCGCCCGATTCATCGAGCGGCCCTCGGTACGCGGGTACTTCGGTCAGCTCTACGCGATCAGCGGGTGGACGAGCATGCTGTGGCTGCGGAGCCTTCCCCAACCGACACTCGTGCTGGCCGGCGATGACGACCCGATCGTTCCCTTGATCAACGGACGGATCCTGGCCCGCCGCATCCCTGACGCGCGGCTGCACGTCGTCCCCGGCGGCGGCCACCTGTTGCTGCTGGAACGCCCGGCCCAGGTGGCCGCGCTGGTCGCCGACTTTCTCGGAGCCCCAGACGGGCGCCGCGCGGACTAAGCCGGATCGATCCCGTAGCCGGCTCCGGCCAGCAGGCGGCGCAGCTCGACAATGGTGTCCACGTCGACGTCCTTGTGCTCCGGCACGTCGATGACCCTGGTCTCAGATCCGACTGTCACTTCGACCTTGTTGTCGCGGTGCCGCTCCACCGAACCCACCGCGTTCAAGAGCGAGACCACGTCGCGCCAGTCGATATTGTGGCTCGCTGGATGCTGAAAGATCTTGTTGAGTGTGCCGCGGTGATGACTGCTGAGATCGGTCGGCTCCGCTGCGGGTCCCATCGAAGCTCCTCGGTGAGTGAAGGCTCAGCCGGCGGGCCGGCCGAGTTACCGGTGGAGGGTCGGGCGCCCTCCACCGGTCCCGCGGGTCAGGAAGCGGTCGCGCCGGAGGCAGTATCGGCGTCGAGCCGGGCGAGCACGGCGTCGAGGACGGCATACTCCGCCTCGTCGATCGCCGAGTATGCGAAGTTGATCGCGTAGACCGCGTAGTCCTCGGCGTCATCCGCGTCGCGTTCGGCGACCTTGGCATCGTGCTGGGCCTTGCGCGCGTCTATCCGTCCGCGTGCGCGGGCGAGGTGCTCGTTCCAGGACTTCTGAAGGTTGTCGAGCTGTGCGTCGGCCCGCTCGGTCGCCGCGGCGGCGTCGCCGCGCAGCTTCTCAGCCGCCGCCTGCGTTCGCTGGCGTGCTTGCTGGACATCCTGCTCAAGCCGGTCTCTCGCCTGCGTCTTGGCCGCCGCGACGTGATTTTCGGCTTCCTTGGCTCGCTCCGTTAGTCGTGACATTTCATCCGATGCTGCCATGGCAGCCTCCTCAGGAGGGTTGGCGCCGGGACGGCGGAACGCGGTAGGTACCGCGGCGGACTCAGCGGTCCGCCGAACCCGGCCCGAGTGGACATCGTCGACAACCTAGGCAGCCCGGCTCCGGCGTGGCATCCCGGAATTCCGTAGTCCCCAGGACGGGTGCCGCCACCCGGCGATGGTAACGCGCTGGACACGAGGTCGGTCATCGCACAACTAGGGAATTCGGTGATTCGAGGAGGCGCCCTGATTCGTACGTTGGTGTGGGCGGCTCTCGTGCCTCGGCGTGATCGCCGACGAGAAACGCGCATGCGCATCACTACCGAAGGAGTGTCTCCATGTCCCTGTCGTCGTCGTTACTCTGGCGAGGGCTGCTGGCCATCGCGATCGGTATCGTCTCGGTCGCCTGGCCCAACATCACCGTCGGCGCATTCGTCATCCTCTTCGCCGTGTACGCGTTCATCGCCGCCGCGATGAACGCGCTGGTGGCGTTCAGCAGCTCCCGCGCCGGGCCGGTCTTCGGCTACCTGCTGCTCGCCCTTCTCTCCGTCGCCGCCGGGGTCGTCGCGCTGGTCTGGCCCGACATCACGGCGCTCGTACTGGTCATCTGGATCGCGGCCTGGGCCGTGGTCACCGGCGTCATCGAAGTGGTGATGGCCTTCCGGCAGGGCGAGACCGCCGGCGAGCGCGCGTTGTGGGCGATCACCGGCCTGCTGTCCGTCGCGCTCGGCGTCGTGCTCTTCATCCGACCCGACATCGGCGCGGTATCGCTGGCCACCGTCTTCGGCCTGTTCAGCATCTTCTACGGAGTCTCCGCCGTGGTCCTGTCCTTCCAGGCGCGGAAGGTGGACTCCGCTGCCCATCGACTCGTCGACTCCGCAGCCTGACCGCCCATCCCGCCAGCCGGCCCTCCTGCCGCCCAGGGGGCCGGCCTGTGTCGGGCCTACCGTGCTGTGCGG
>JBKOWB010000104.1:0-4016 GCA_046724195.1 Actinomycetota bacterium | reverse complement strand
CCCTCCGCTTGGTGCGGCATCTCACCGGCGGCGCTCGCGGGGCTGGCTGGCCTCGCTCCGCTCGGCTGGCTCGCGCCTTATAACCGATGAGATGCCGCAGTCGCTGCGGTCGCTGCGCTCCCTCCGCTTGGTGCGGCATCTCACCGGCGGCGCTCGCGGCTGGCCTCGCTGTGGCTCGGGCGGCTTGCGCTTGGTGCGGGATCTCACTGGCGGCGCTCGCTGGCGTATTTTCTAATCCGTGACGGAGACCCAGCCTGGCGCCTTGCCAACGCCGTATGTGCCAGGTATGTCTGGCTTGTCCGTCATGGCGCGCGGCGGATATGCCACCGTCTATCGCGCGACCCAGGTCTCGGTCGGCCGCGATGTTGCCATCAAGATGGAGAACCGTACTCTCGACAGCCCTCGCGACCAGGCTCGTTTCCTCCGGGAGGCGCGGGCGGCCGGGCGGATGTCCTCGCACCCGCACGTCGTCGACCTCTTCGACGTCGGCGTGACTGTGGACCAACACCCGTACCTGATCATGGAGCTCTGCGATGGCTCGTACCTCGATCGGATGCGCGTCTCCCCGCTCGGCGCGGTCGAGGCCCGCGACCTCGGGGTGAAGATCGCGGACGCCCTGGTGCACTCACACGCCAACGGCGTGCTGCACCGCGACGTGAAGCCGGCAAACATCCTGTATTCGCACTTCAACTCCGCCGTGCTGGCCGACTTCGGCCTAGCTGTGCTCGGCGAGATGCGCGACTCGTCGGTGACGCTCGAGGTGCTGACGCCGGCGTACGCGCCGCCGGAGATGTTCGGCCACGACGTCCCGTCGGGCGCGTGCGATGTGTATTCGCTCTGCGCCACGCTCTACGCGGTCATGCGCGGGCGGCCCCCGCGCTGGGACGCGGACCGCAGCCCCAGCCTGGTCACGTTGATGGATCTCTTCAACCAGCCGATCCCGGACCTGCCGGGCATCCCGCGGGCGCTCACCGAGGTGCTCCGGTACGGGATGGCGAACGAGCCCCGGGCCCGGCCGACCGCGGAACAGCTGCGTGAGCTGCTATCCGGCCTGCAGCTCGGCACGACCGCGCAACAGAGCCCGCCCACGGTCTATCGGTCGTCCACGTTCATACCGCCGCGTCCGGTCTCGCCCGTCACGCCGGCGACGCGGGGTGATGAGACGCCGACCGTCAACACCGACGGCGCCAGGCGCGGGAGGCGCAAGTGGTTGTTCGGCGGCTTCGGGGTGTTTCTGCTGCTCGTGGCGTCCCTGGGCGGCGCTTGGTTGGTGCCGGCGCAGCGCGGTACGGCCCGGTCGATAGCCGGTCGGCTATCCACGGTGGACGCCAGGAAGCAGGTGGCCTCGACCTCGGTCGCGCCGGGCTCCTCCGGATCCGGCACAGGCAGCACCTCGGCCGGCCGGGTCCGACACGGATCACGGCGGGGCGGCGTCGTCCCCTGATCAGGTGGGCATCGGGCAAGCCCGGGTACGACGGAAGGGCCGCCGTGTGGGGCAGCCCTTCCGGAGTTTGGCAGTTCGGGGGCGCGCCCGACGGCGGGCTCAGACTCGGGCTCTGCGGGCCAGACGCTCGGGGTCGAGGATGATGACGCTCTTGCCGTCGAGGCGCAGCCAGGCGCGGGAGGCGAAGTCGGCCAGCGCCTTGTTCACCGTCTCGCGGGAGGCGCCGACCAGCTGAGCCAACTCCTCCTGAGTCAGGTCGTGGGTGACCCGCAGCACGCCGCCGTCGCGAGTGCCGAACCGGCCGGCCATCTGCAACAGGTTCTTCGCCACGCGGCCGGGCACGTCCGTGAAGATCAGGTCGGCGAGCGCGTCGTTCGTCCGGCGTAGCCTGCGGGCGAGCACGCGCAGTAGCTGCTCGGCGATCTCGGGACGATTGTTCAGCCATGGGCGCAGCGACGACTTCTTGAGCCGCGCCAGCCGGCTGTCCGTCACCGCGGTCGCCGTCGCCGTACGCGGGCCGGGGTCGAAGAGAGACAGCTCGCCCAGCATGTCGGACGGCCCCATGATCGAGACGAGGTTTTGCCGGCCGTCCGCCGCGCGTCGACCGAGCTTGATCTTTCCGGAAAGAACGATATACAGGCTGTCGCCGGCCTCACCCTCGTTGAAGACGACGTCGCCCTTGCGGACTTCGATCGTGTCCATCTCTTTGGCGAGTGCTTCGGCAGCCTCCGGGTCAACGCCCTGGAAGATCCCGCTCCGAGCCAGTACCTCATCCATCGCCGCACCTCCGATTGCGCGCTTCGCCGCGCTCGATCAGTCTAGGCGCACACGGGCGACAAACGACGCGCACCCCTTGATCCAGACCCCGCAGCGTAACCGGTTGGCACCGGCAGGGCCCGAATTTGGTCGCTCTCGGTGAGGGGACGGGGGCCGAACGACCGGTCGTCCGCGATTGCCCTCCGACGGTATCGTCACCGTCGATGAATGCCCACCCCCCGCAATCTGGACGCGGCCTCTTCGGCCGCCCCGTCCTCACCGTGACTGTCGTGCTGGCCGCGCTGGCCGGCATGGGCCTCGGCGGGGTCGCGCTGGCCGATCGCGACTCGCGGCACGGCGCGCCGCGGTGGCAGCAGCCGCCCGCCGCAGCCGGCGCACCGTCATCGTCGCAACCGAGCACAGAATCGACCACCAATCCGGCTACGGCGCCGCATACCGGCTCGATCACGCTGTCGGCCACCGGGGACGTCATCATGGGCAGTGCGCCGAACCGCCTGCCCGCGAACGGGGGCGAGGGCTTCTTCGACTCGGTCAAGGCCGGGCTGAAATCGGATCTCGTGATGGGCAATCTTGAGCAGCCGCTCACCGATGACACCGGTGCGTCGAAATGCGGCTCGCCGCCGCGGGCCAACTGTTTCGCGTTCCGCTCCCCACCGTCCTACGCCACACACCTCGCCGACGCCGGGTTCGAGTTGATGAACACGGCCAACAACCATTCGAAGGACTTCGGGACGGCCGGCTACCGCAGCACCCAGCAGGCGTTGGAGTCCGCCGGGCTGAGGCACACCGGTGCCGAGGACGAGATCACGGTGGTCGAGGTCAAGGGCGTGAAGGTCGCGGTGCTGGGCTTCTCCCCGTACGCCGGTGCGAACAACCTGAACGACCTGGCGCACTCGCGCGAGATCATCCAGAAGGCCAAGCAGGAGGCAGATCTCGTCGTCGTGCAGGTGCACATGGGCGCCGAGGGATCGGACAAGGGCCACGTCAAGCCCGGCAGCGAGATCTATTTCGGCGAGAACCGTGGCGACCCGATCAAGTTCTCCCACGCCGTCATCGACGCGGGCGCGGATGTGGTGATCGGGCACGGGCCCCACGTGCTGCGCGGCATGGAGTTCTACCGGGGCAAGCTGATCGCGTACAGCTTGGGCAACTTCGCCGGGGGCGGCAAGACCCTGTCCAGCGATGGCGTACTCAAGTACAGCGGCATCCTGCACGTCTCGCTCACCAAGGACGGCCGGTGGGCCGGTGGCTCGTTCCTGTCGACGTACCTGAACTCCGCCGGCGTGCCGACCCGGGACAGCGCCAACGAGCGCGGCCGGGCGCTGGTCGCCGAGCTGTCCGCCGACGACTTCGGGGACACGGCCGCGAAGATCGGCAAGGACGGATCGATCTCGCCGCCGGCATAGCTTTACCCCTCCGCATCAAGCCGTACGGTTGGTCTCGCCGGCCTCATCTGCTGACTCAGCTCCGCCTCGTCTGCGGCTTGCGTTTGCCTCGTTTGGGGCCTGCGTCGCGACCGGAAACGTGTCGGAGTGGCGACGTACTCTTTACGCGTGACTCGCCCCGCCGCTATGCCCGCCTCGTCCGGGACCGCCGTTCTGGTTCGTTCGGCCAAGCGATTTGCGGGGGAGACCCCCATCGGTCGCAAGCGCCGGGCCCGCAAGATGGCCAAGGTGCTTGCCGAGACCCATCCGGACGCGCACACCGAGCTCGACTTCGAGACGCCCCTGCAACTCGCGGTCGCGACCATCCTGTCCGCGCAGGCCACGGACAAGAAGGTCAACGAGATCACGCC
>JBKOWB010000036.1:0-12088 GCA_046724195.1 Actinomycetota bacterium | reverse complement strand
CAGTCACCCTGGAGCAGGACGTCAAGGCCGCGCTCGCCAAGGTGAAGCTGGGCGAGGTCGACGCGGCGCTGGTCTACCGCACCGACGCCGAAGCGGCGGCGTCCGACGTGGAGGGCGTCGAGTTCCCCGAGTCCGCGGGCGCGATCAACGAGTACCCGATCGTCGCGCTCAAGCGGGCCCCGAACCCGGCCGGCGCCGCCGCGTTCGTCGCGTATGTCAGGAGCGAGCCCGCGCAGCAGGTGCTCGCCGACGCAGGGTTCCAGCAGCCCTGAGGCGCAAACCCGGCGCGCCGCCGATCCTCGCACTGCCCGCGCTGGCTGGGCTCGCGTTCCTCGTCCTGCCGCTGGCCGGGCTGTTGATCCGGGCTCCGTGGGCAACGCTGCCACAGCGGCTCACGCAGCCCGGCGTCCTGGCCGCGTTGCGGCTGTCCCTGATCACTGCGACCCTGGCCACGGGTGTGAGCCTCCTGCTCGGCGTACCGCTGGCGTGGCTTCTGGCCCGGACCCGCTTCCCGGGTCGCAGGTTCGCGCGGGCGCTGGTCACCGTGCCGCTGGTGCTGCCGCCGGTGGTCGGCGGCGTGGCCCTGCTGCTGGTCTTCGGGCGCCGCGGGCTGCTCGGTGGCTGGCTGGATGCCACGTTCGGGATCAGCCTGCCGTTCACCACCGCGGGTGTCGTGGTGGCGGAGACGTTCGTGGCGATGCCGTTCCTGGTGATCAGCGTCGAGGGAGCCCTGCGCGGCGCGGATGCCCGGTACGAGGAAGCCGCGGCCACGCTCGGCGCCGGCCCCTGGACGGCGTTCCGGAGGGTGACGTTGCCGCTCATCGCGCCCGGCGTGGCAGCCGGCGCGGTGCTCTGCTGGGCACGTGCGCTCGGCGAATTCGGTGCGACGATCACGTTCGCGGGGAACTTCCCGGGCCGCACCCAGACCATGCCGCTCGCCGTCTACCTGGCCCTCGAACAGGACCTGGACGCCGCGATAGTGCTCAGCCTCGTGTTGCTCGTCGTGTCGGTGACCATCCTGGTAGCGCTGCGCGAGCGCTGGGTCGGTGGTGCCGCATGAGCCTCGACGCCCATCTCGTCGTGGAACTGACCGGGTTCCGGCTGGACCTCGAACTCACCGCCGAGCCGGGCGAGGTGGTCGCGCTGCTCGGCCCGAACGGCGCCGGCAAGACCACAGCGCTGCGCGCGCTGGCCGGGCTCATCCCGATCGACGGCGGCCACGTGGTGCTGGACGGGCGGCGGTTGGACGACCCGGTCACGAACGCGTTCACCCCGCCGGAGCACCGGCGCATCGGCGTCGTGTTCCAGGACTACCTGCTGTTCCCGCACCTGTCGGCCGTGGAGAACGTCGCGTTCGGGATGCGCTGCCGGCATGTTCCCCGCCGCGCGGCCCGAGAGCGGGCGCACGCCTGGCTCGACCGGGTCGGGCTGAGCGAACACGCGAGGAAACGACCGCGCCAACTCTCCGGCGGCCAGGCGCAACGGGTGGCGTTGGCCCGCGCGCTCGCCACCGAGCCGCCGTTGCTCCTGCTCGACGAACCGCTCGCCGCGCTGGATGCCCGTACCCGTCTCGACACGCGCGCCCAGCTGCGCGGACACCTGCATGCGCACCCCGGCGCGACTGTGCTCGTCACGCATGATCCGCTGGACGCCATGATGCTCGCCGACCGCCTGGTGATCGTGGAGGACGGCGCGGTCGTGCAGACCGGGGACGCGGCCACCATCACCACCCGGCCGCGCACCGACTACGTGGCCCGGCTCGTCGGGCTCAACCTCTATCGCGGCCGGTCGGACGCCACCGTCGTGCGCCTGCCGGGCGATTTCACGCTCACCACGGCCACCGCCCAGGACGGCGAGGTTTTCGTGGCGTTCCCGCCCGCCGCGGTCGCGCTGTTCGCCGAACGGCCCGACGGCAGCCCGCGCAACACCTGGCCGGCCGTGGTGGAGACGGTGTCGCGGCACGGCGACAATCTGCGCATCGAGCTACGCGGGCCGATCACGGTGGCCGCCGACGTGACGCCGGGCGCGGCCGTACAGCTCGAACTGGCCCCGGGCCGGGAGGTCTGGGCGGCGCTCAAGGCGACCGAGGCGACCAGCTACCCGGCCTGACATGAACGAGCTTCACCGCATCGGTTACCTCTGCGAGGATGAAGCACCACGGCGAAGGGAACGCATGCGGGTACGAGCGACGGCGGGGATCTGCCTCGCGGCCACCATGGTGGCGGCAGCCGGGGCGCAGCCGGCCCACGCGTCGCCGCCCCCGCTCTCCGGGAGCCGGAGCGTCACGCTGATCACCGGCGACCGCCTGCTGGTCTCGCCGGACGGCACGGCGGCAAGCCGCCTACCGGCGCCGGGCCGCGACCAGATACCGCTGCTCTCCCAATTCGTCGGCGGCCATCTGGAGGTCGTGC
Source organism: Actinomycetota bacterium (assembly GCA_046724195.1). Classification (GTDB taxonomy): domain Bacteria; phylum Actinomycetota; class Actinomycetes; order Mycobacteriales; family Micromonosporaceae; genus Actinoplanes. Next base: position 9,677 of record JBKOWB010000036.1, on the reverse strand, counting down.
CAGCCGACGCGGTCCAGCTGCTCAACGACGACCGGCTCGACCGCCGGCTCTTCGACGTCACCGAGCTGCTCGCGGACGGTTATGACGATGCCCGCGGCAGCCTGCCGCTGATCATCACGTATGCCGGAACAAACCCGGCGACCGCCCTCCGCGCGGTCGCCGGAGGAGCGCCGGTCCGCGACCTCGACACGATCAACGGCGCAGCGGTACGAGTCGGCACCGCCCGAACCGCAGCGGTGTGGCAGAGTCTCACCGACGGCGAGCTCCGGCCCGCGTACCGGAAGGTCTGGCTCGACGGGCTCGCCTGGCCGAGCATCGACGCCAGTGTCCCGCTGGTCGGCGCGCCCGCGGCGTGGGCGGCCGGCTACACGGGTGGCGCCGTCCCGGTCGGCGTGCTGGACACAGGCGTCGACGCCACGCACCCGGATCTCGCCCAGTCTGTGGCCACGTCCGCCGACTTCACCGACCGCGGCGACGGCATCGACCGGGCCGGCCACGGCACCCACGTCGCGTCGATCATCGCCGGCAGCGGCGCCGCGTCCGCGGGGCGCTATCGCGGCATGGCCCCGGACGTACGGCTGTACGCGGCGAAGGTGTGCGGGGCGGACGGGTGCCCGGAGTCGTCGATCCTGGCCGGCATGCAATGGGCGGCTCGCGACGAGGGCCTCAAAGTCGCGAATCTCAGCCTCGGCCGGCCCGACGAGCCCGGCACCGACCTGCTCGAGGAGGCGGTCGACACGCTCTCGGCGCGGTACGGCACGCTCTTCGTCGTGGCGGCGGGCAACGACCACGGCCGGGTCTCCTCCCCCGCCTCCGCGGACGCCGCCCTCGCGGTCGGCGCGTCCACCATGGAGGACGCCGTCGCGGCGTTCTCCGGCCGCCCCCGAGCCGGCGACGGCGGGCTCAAGCCGGACCTCGTGGCGCCCGGTGTGGGGATCGTGGCCGCCCGTTCGCGCGCCTCGACCCTGCCGATGCTCGACCCCGACGGCCTCTACACCCGGCTGTCCGGGACGTCGATGGCGGCGGCGCACGTGGCCGGGGCCGCCGCGCTCCTCGCGCAGGAGCATCCGGACTGGACCCCGGCGCAGCTCAAGGCCGGGCTCATGAACGCCGCGACCCCGCTCTCCGGCGCCGGCGCGGACCAGGCCGGGGCGGGCCGCCTCGACGTCGCCAAGGCGGTCGCCTCGCCGGTGCTGGTCCAGCCCGCGAGGCTCTCCTTCGGCCGGCCGGACACCCCCAGCACACAGACCGTGACCTATCACAACTCGGGCCCGACACCGGTGTCTCTCTCGCTCTCCTCGAACTGGCCCCCGGGCATGCTCACCCTCGACGCGGATCGGCTGACGGTGCCCGCCGGCGGCGATGCGTCCGTGGTCGTCAGGGCGGGCCCCGAGGAGCCCGGCGCCGCGGGCCGCGTCACCGGCGTGCTGACCGCGTCCGGCGGCGACGTGTCGATCCGGACGCCGGTCGCGACGGAGCGGGCCACTCAGCTCTACCGGCTCACCATCCGTTACCGGGACCGGGCCGGAGCGCCGGCGGCCGATACCTATGGCGGGGCGTACGCGCTCGACGGCTCCAGCTGGACGAGGCTGCCGAACGCCGGCGGCAACGGCACGGTGAGCCTGCCGGAGGGCACGTACATGCTCGACGCGAAGATCTTCGGCGACGGGGACGTGTCGCTGCTGAACCATCCCGCGCTCGTGCTCGACAAGGACACCACAGTCGACATGGACGCCCGGCTGGGCAGGCCGGTCCAGGTCGCGGCGCCACGGGCCGGCGCCGCCCAGGTGTACGCACACGTCGGCGTCACCTTCGGCCCCGCGCGTGCCGGCACCCGCCTCGAGGGCGCGACGTTCGACGGCCTGTACACCGCGCAGATCGGCGGCACCGGCGACGTGCCCGGCTTCCGTACCGACGTCGCGGGAAGTTGGGCTCAGGCCGGACCCGACGGCACCGCGCGCAACAGCCCATACCTGTACTCGTTGGCCTGGTCGGTCGACAACCGCTACGTGACCGGCTTCGCGCGGACTATCCGCCCGCAGGATCTGGCGACCGTGCGGGCCGAGTACGGCGCGGACGCGCCCGGCGCGACAGGCACGATGTCCGTGCCCTTCGCGCATGCGGGGGACGCGTCGCGCGGCTCCGGCTATACGTCCACGTTCGATCTGCCGTTCGCCCGCACCGAGTACTACAACACCGGCGCCGGCCTGACGTGGGGCGCGCGGTTCGGCGCCGCCAGCGGACCGTTCACCGCTTACGCGGCGGGCCGCACGTACGCGCAGACGTGGAACAAGACGGTGTTCGGGCCCGCGTTCCCGCCACCGAACCCGTGGGCGAACGAGGTCAGCCGTACCGGCGACACCCTGACCGTGAACCCGTCCTGGTTCAGCGACTCGAGCGGCGAACACGGCGGCCCGTCCGTGAACGCCGTGCACCACCTCATCGTGGCCCGGAACGGTGCCGTGGTCAGCGACACGAGGTCGCCGTCGGTGGCGGTTATCGTGCCGCCCGCCGCGGGCGTGTTCACGATCACGGACGAGAGCACACGCGCCGGCACGTACTCGACGATGAGCCGCACCGCGTGGACGTTCCGTTCGGGCCGGGTCGCGGAGCGGACGATGCTGCCGCTGTCGGCAATCCGCTTCACCCCCGGCCCGGGGAACGTCGTGTCCTTCGCGGTGCAGCACCAGAGCGGCTCGTCCGCCGGCCCGACCACCGCCTTCCGTCTGCACGTGTCCTACGACGACGGGCAGACATGGCGAAACGCGCTCTGCGTTCGCGTCGGCGACCGCGGCGTCGCGATACTGCGGCCGCCAGCGGCCGGGGGCTTCGTGTCGGTGAAGGCCTCGGCCGCCGATGCCGCGGGGAATAGCGTCGAGCAGACGATCGTCAGGGCGTACTGAACCGGTAGCTTCCGGAGCCGAGCGCGTACGACGCCGCGCCGTTCGCGTATCCCACGAACACCGCCTCGGCCGGAGCCGTGACGGCGGCCGCCGCGGGTGCCGGGACGCGGACCGTGGCGGACGTGTTCGGCGGGACGACGACGTTCAGGGTGAGCGCCGAGCCGCTGCGGGTCCAGGCACTGCGCGCCGGCCCGTACGCGGTGACCAGGTCCGACGACGCCGAGCTCAGCGTGCCGCCTGGTCGCGGCGCGATGAGCAGTTTGCGGTAGCCGGGCGCGGCCGGCCCGACGCCGCCCACGCTTCGGTAGAGCCAGTCGCCGACCGAGCCGAGCCCGTAGTGGTTGAACGAGTTCATGCCCGGGTCCTGCAGCGACCCGTCGGTCCGGATGCCGTCCCAGCGCTCCCAGATGGTGGTGGCGCCGCGCGAGTTCATGTAGCCCCACCCGGGGTAGTCGGGCTGCTGCAGGATCTGGTACGCCGTGTCCAGGTGTCCGTGCTCGGCCAGCACCGGCAACAGGTTCTCCACGCCCATGAACCCGACGGACAGGTGGCCGCCCCGGGAGGCCACCTTGGCGGCGAGCTTGTCGGCCACCGCCTGAACCCGATCCTGCGGCACCAGGCCGAACGCGAGCGCGAGCACGTACCCGGTCTGGCTGTTGCCCGAGACGGTGCCGTCGACGGCGACAAACCGGTTGGTGAACGCGGCCGCGATCTGGTCCGCGAGCGTCCCGTACGCGTTCGCCTCCGCGGTCCGCCCGGTGGCCGCGGCCATCCGCGACACCAACCGGGCCGACCAGCCGAAGAACGCGGTGCTGCTCAGGTCGTTCGCGGTGTTGTCGTCCACGTTCAGCCAGTCGCCGTAGGTGTCCTGGTTGCGGATGAGATCCGTCCCCGCGGTCGAGCGCAGGTAGTCCACCCATCGGGTCATCGCCGTGAAGTGCTCGTTGATGACCGACACGTCGCCGAAACGCTGCCAGACGGTGTACGGCACGATCACGCCAGCGTCGCCCCAACCGGCCTTGCCGGCCCAGCCGGTCACGTCCGGCGCGACGTCGGTGAACGCGCCATCCGCGTGCTGCGCGTCGGTGAGATCGTCGGCGAACTTGTCGAGCAGCCCGTACGTGTCGAAGTTGAACGTGGACGTCGCGGCGAACGCGGCGATGTCACCGGTCCAGCCGAGCCGCTCGTCCCGCTGCGGGCAGTCGGTCGGCACGGAGAGCATGTTCGAACGCGCGCCCCACAGGATGTTGTGCTGCAGCTGGTTGACCAACGGATCCGAGGTGGTGAACGCGCCGGTGGCCGGGCCACCGGTCCAGGCCGCGAGCCCGGTGACGCTGTCCGCGGTCGGAGTGCCTGGGAAGCCGGTGAGCTCAACGTACCGGTAGCCGTGCACGGTGAAACGGGGCTCGAACACCTCGTCCGCGCCAGTGCCGGCGAGCGTGAACGTGTCCGTGGCCTGGGCCGCGCGCAGGTTCGCGGTGTAGATGGTGCCGTCGGCGTTGAGGATCTCCGCATGCCGCACGGTCACCTTGGCGCCGGCCGGACCGCGGACCCGTAGCCGGTCCCAACCCGCGAAGTTCTGGCCCAGGTCGGCGACCCAGACGCCGGGTTGCGGCTGGGTGACCCGGACCGGCTTGAGTTCCTGCTGCACCATCACGCCGGGGTCGACCTGCGGGACCAGGTTCGGCTTCGCTCCGGTCTTGACCGTGGCGGCCGCCCACGTTGAATCGTTGAAGCCCGGACCGTCCCAGCCGGCGACGGCGAGCCGCGCGTCCTGATCCTCGCCGGCGTAGAGGTCGTCCGAGGTGACGTTGCTCGGCGCGGTACGCCAGGTCGAGTCGGTACGCACGGTCGCGGACTTGCCGTCGGCGTACTCGACGACGAGCTGCGCCGAGTACCAGGGCGACGTGCCGTACCGCTGGCTGCCGGCGAAGCCGATATTGCCGGAGTACCAGCCGTTGCCGATCATCGCGCCGATCGCGTTCTCGCCCGGCCGGATCGCCGCGGTAACGTCGTAGGCCCGGTACTGCAACCGCTTGTTGTAATCGGTCCAGCCGGGCGCAAGCCGCTCGGCGCCGATCCGGGTGCCGTTCAGGTAGGTGTCGTGCAGTCCCAGCGCGGTGGCGAAGAGCCGCGCTCGGACGACGGGCTTGGCCACCGTAAAGCTCTTCCGCAGGTACGGCGCGGGCGCCGGGACCACGACCTGGCTTCCCCACGGCCCGCTGCCGTAGGCGGCCAGCGCCTTCGCGGCGACCCAGGATCCGTCGTCGAAGGACGGTTGTTCCCAGCCGCTGGGTGCGGACTGCGCCGTCTTGAAGGAACCGTCCGTGACGACCGTGCCCAGCTTGGCGATCACCCCGGCGGGTCCGCCGGTGTTCGTCGCGGCGATCGCGATCGTGTTGGTGCCGGTGCGTAGCCAGGCGGTCACGTCGACTGTGGTCGCGCGCTTCCACGAGTCGACGACCCGCCGCGAGGAGGCGACCCGGGTGCCGTTGATCCAGACGTCGGCGGTGTCGTCGCCGGTCACCACCAGCGTGCTCTTGCTCACAGTGCCGAGGCTGAAGGTGCGGCGGAAGTAGCGCGTCTCCGCGGGCGCCCCGGCGGACGGGTCGCCCTCGGGGTACCAGATCCACGACGCTCCGGACAGGTTCGCGGTGCCCGGGGCGCCGATGAAGTCCGCCTGCCAGCCGTCGAACAGCGCGGTGTCGAACCGAGCGCTGGCGCTCCACGGGCTCGGCCGCCCCTGCGCGTCCCAGACCCGGACGCGCCAGTAGTAGCTGCGATCGCCGGCGAGCGCCGGCCCACCGTACCCGACATCGACCGATTGTGCCGACGCGACCTGGCCAGAGTCCCAGACGTCGTTCGCACTCGCGGCCGTGCCCACAGTCAGCTGATAGCGGCTCTGTACCTGGGCGGCCGCACCGGAGGTAAGCCGCCACCCGAAGCGGGGCGTGGCGCCGACGCCGACGGGGTCGGCGCGCCGGTCTACGGTGAGGCCGGACACGGTCACAGTCGAGGCTGCTGCCGGGTCCGGCGCGGCGACGCCGGCGTTCCACGGCGCGACGCCGTAGGCGCCGAGGTCGAGCGCGGCCGGCCAGGCCGCATCTGCAAACCCGGGGTCGGACCAGTTCTCCTGTACGGAGTTCGCCGCGCGCCAGGAACCGTCGGTCACGAGGTCGACGGTCCCGCCCGGCGCCACGATGTGCAGCCGGCCGAGAACGCCGGCCGGGCCGCCGGTATTGCGGACCGCGACCGCGATCGTGTTGGCGCCCGGGTGTAACGCCGCGGCGATGTCCACGAAGGACGCCGCCCGCCAGGAGTCGGCCACCCGATGCGAGCCGGCCAGGTAGGTGCCGTTGACCCAGACGTCGACCGTGTCGTCGCCGGTGACGACGAGCTGGGCGTCGTCGTACGGACCGGCCGGCGCGGAGAACGTGCGGCGCAGGTAGCGGGTGGCGACGGGGGCGTTCTGGGCGGGACTGCCCTCGGGATACCAGATCCAGTGGGCGCCACCCAGACCGACGGGAGCCACGCCGGCGACGGCCTGCGCCGGCGCGGCCTGCAAGGGGACGAGAGCGAGCGTGGTGAGGACAGCGACGAGTGGTCCGGTGCGTGCCATGCGGTACTCCTCGGTGGGGAGGTCGGCGCTGGGAGTAGGCGGGAAAGGGCCACCTCGACGATTCATTTAAATGTTTCGATAGATCCGACAACGTTGTCAAGGCGCCGATCGACTGCATGCCCGACCGACTATGTTGGGCGCGTGGACGCACTCCAGCTCAGCGACTACCGGGCGGCGGTGGCCCGGATCTACCTGGATGCCGCCGATCTCGCCGACTTCCGGTCCCGCCGCGACGACCTGTTCCGTAGCCACCCGCAGTCCCCGATCCCGACCGCGGAACGGGTGGCGTTCGCGGGTATCCGCTACTTCCCCCCGGACGACGGCGCGATCGCGGACGTGGAGCTTCGCGCGGCGCCGGGCGAGATCGACATCGACACTGGCGGTGAGGACGGCGTGGTCCACTACACCCGCGTCGGCATCCTCGACACCCCGTGGGGCGAGCTGTCCCTGTGGTGGATCGCCGCGTACGGCGGCGGCCTGTTCCTGCCGGTCCGCGACGGCACCTGCGGCACGGAGTCGTACGGCGGCGGCCGCTACCTGACCGACACGGTCAAGGGCACCCACGGGCGGGGGGTCCAGCCACTCGGCGGCAACCGCATCCGGCTCGACATGAACTACCTCTACAACCCGTCGTGCGCGTACGACGACCAGTGGCTCTGCCCGCTGGCGCCGCCGGAGAACCGCGTGACCGCGCCGATCCGAGCCGGCGAGATGGCGTATCACTGACTTGGCCGTCCATGACAAATGTCAGTGGCTGAGTGAGCGCTCGCTCAGTAGAATTGCCGCGTGACTTCCGATAGGCGCGAGCGCCGGCGGCGCGTCCCGGCGATGGCGCCGGAGGACCGCCGCGCCGCGCTCATCGCCGCGACGGTCCCGCTGCTGCGCGAACACGGGCTCGACGTCAGCACGAAACAGATCGCGCAGGCCGCGGGCGTCGCCGAGGGTACGATCTTCGGCGTCTTTCGGGACAAGAACACGCTGGTCGTCACGTCGCTCATGCACGCGCTCGATCCGCAACCCACGCTCGACGCGCTGGCTGCCATCGACCCGCGCCTCGACCTTCGCCAGCGCCTCACCGTCGCGGCAGATCTCATCAACGCGCAGTTCACCGGCAACGCGCAGCTGATGTCCGCGGCCCGGAGCCTGGCCCTGCACGCCGACAACGTGGGCGACGCCCGCCGCCGGATGGTGAAGACCCGGGAACGCCTGCTCGCGTCGCTGACCGCGGTGATCGAGCCGGACGCGCACAAGTTGCGCCGCTCCCCCGGCACGGCCGCCCGCCTACTGCTGCTCTTCTGCGGCGCCAACACGTACGGCCCGTTCGGCGATCCGCACCAGTTCAACGGCGCCGAGATGGTGTCGCTGCTGCTCGACGGCCTGCTCGTCGTCTCGACGGACACCGGACGCGCGACCATCCCGCTCATCCGGGCGGGCCAGACCGAAACCAGAACCACGGGGGTGCCGTGAGGTGCTGATCTGACTGCTCCGCGTCCATCTGCGTCCGTACAAGACCACCATCGTCCTGATCGTGGTGTTCCAGTTCCTCCAGACGCTGGCGACGCTCTACCTGCCGACGCTCTTCGCCGACATCATCGACAACGGCGTGGTCACCGGCGACACCGGATACATCATGAAAGTCGGCAGCTGGATGCTCGGCATCACGCTGTTGCAGATCGCGGCGCAGATCATCGCGGTCTACTTCGGAGCGCGTACGGCGATGGCGGTCGGCCGCGACGTCCGAGCCGCGATCTTCTCCCGGGTGCAGGAGTTCTCCGCACGCGAAGTCGGCCAATTCGGCGCGCCGTCGCTGATCACCCGGACGACGAACGACGTGCAGCAGGTCCAGATGCTCGTCCTGCTGACCTTCACGCTGCTCGTGTCGGCGCCGATCATGTGCGTCGGCGGCATCGTGCTGGCGCTGAACCAGGACGTGCCGTTGTCCTCGCTGATCCTGGTCATCGTGCCGGTCCTGGTCATCGTGGTCACCTTGATCATCCGGCGGATGCGGCCGCTGTTCCGGACCATGCAGAAGCGCATCGACGGCATCAACCGGATCATGCGCGAGCAGATCGCCGGCATCCGGGTGATCCGGGCGTTCGTCCGCGACGAGCACGAACGGGCCCGATACGGCTCCGCGAACGAACAACTGACCGACGTCTCCCTCCGCACCGGTCGCCTGATGGCGCTGATGTTCCCGACCGTCATGCTGATCGTGAACATGTCCAGCGTCGCCGTGCTCTGGTTCGGCGGGCACCGGATCGACTCCGGAGCGATGCAGGTCGGCGCGCTGACCGCGTTCCTCAGTTACCTCTTGCAGATCCTCATGGCGATCATGATGGCGACGTTCATGTTCATCATGATCCCGCGTGCCGAGGTCTGCGCCGAGCGCATCGAGGAGGTGCTGGACACCGAGTCCAGCGTCAAGCCGGCCGTCAACCCGGTCACCACGCTGCGGCAGTACGGCTTCCTCGAGCTGCGCGATGTGGACTTCCGCTACCCCGGCGCCGAGGCGCCGGTGCTCTGCGACGTCAACCTGACCGCCCGGCCGCGCGAGGTCACCGCCATCATCGGCAGCACCGGCTCCGGCAAGACGACTCTGCTCAACCTGATACCGCGGCTGTTCGACACGACCGGCGGCGAGGTGTTCGTCGACGGCGTGAACGTCCGCGAGCTCGACGAGGTCCTGCTGTCCCGTACGGTCGGCTTGGTCCCGCAGAAGCCGTACTTGTTCACCGGCACGGTCGCCTCCAACCTCCGGTACGGCAACCCGGACGCCACCGACGAGGAGCTGTGGCGGGCGCTCGAAGTGGCGCAGGCTCGCGAATTCGTCGAGCAGATGGAGGGTCAGCTGGACGCGCCGATCGCCCAGGGCGGTACCAACGTCTCGGGCGGCCAGCGGCAGCGGCTCGCGATCGCCCGGGTGCTCGTGCACCGCCCCGAGATCTACCTCTTCGACGACTCGTTCTCGGCGCTCGACTACGCCACCGACGCGGCGCTGCGGGCCGCGCTCACCCGGCACATCGCCGACGCGACCGTGATCATCGTCGCGCAGCGGGTCAGCACGATCCGCGAGGCCGACCGGATCGTCGTGCTCGACGACGGGCGGGTGGTCGGCTCCGGCACCCACCGCGAGCTGATGGACACCAACCCCACGT
>JBKOWB010000407.1:0-17579 GCA_046724195.1 Actinomycetota bacterium | reverse complement strand
GGCGTGCACGCGGCGCTGCGCGTGGCCCGGCACGCGGACGATCGGCGGGCCATCCTGGCGGCCCGAGCGGAGCTGACCGTCCGGCGGCTCCGCGCGGCCGGGTTCGGCGTCGCCAAACCGCCGGCCGCCGTGCTGTCCGTGCTGGCGCCCGGCCCGGAGGCCGCGGTGGCGTGGGCCGCCGACTGCCGCGATCGTGGAGTCGCGGTGGGATGCTTCCGGCCGCCGTCCACACCGGACGGTTCGTCCCGGTTGCGCCTGACGCTGAACGCGGGCGTGGCGGAGGCCGACTTCGCCCGAGCGCTCGATGTGATCGTGGAGTGCGCCCCGTGACCACGAATCCCGAGTCCCCGCCGCCGGGCGAGGTCGGGGGCGAGGTCGGTACCGAGTCGCCAGAGCCACCGCGCACCCCCGAGGCGAGCGAGTGGCGCGGCATCGTGCTCGTCACCGGCACCGACACCGACGTCGGCAAGACGATCGTCACGGCGGCGATCGCGGCCGCGGCGCAGGCGGCGGGCCTGCGGGTCGCGGTGATCAAGCCGGGACAGACCGGCACCTCCGGTGGCGGCCTGACCGACATCGACCTGGTCAACCGCCTGGCGGCGCCGCACACCGCGCGTACGATCGCGTCCTACCCGGAACCGCTGGCACCGCTCGCGGCCGCCCGGGTCGCCAACCTGCCGCCGCTCGAGCTCTACGAGGTCGTGGACGCGATACGGGCCGAGTCGGCCAAGCACGACCTGGTGCTCGTCGAGGGAGCGGGCGGCCTGCTCGTGCCTATGGGCGTGCGCCCGTCCGGTGAACCGTGGACACTCGCCGACCTGGCCACCACGCTCGGCGTCGGCACGATCGTGGTGTCGCGTGCCGGTCTGGGCACGCTGAACCACACCGCGCTGACGCTCGAGGCTCTGGCCCGCCGCGGTGTGCCGGCGGGCGTCGTGCTCGGCGCGTGGCCCGCCGAGCCCGAACTCGTGCACTGGGCCAACCTCAGCGAGCTCGTCCCGCACCTGGTCGGCGCGCTACCGGACGGCGCCGGCGCGATGGAGCCCGGCGTCTTCCGCCGCTCCGCGCCGGGTTGGCTCACCCCAGCCCTTTACGGCGTCCTCGATGACTGGCGTGTGTGGGCCGACGAGGTCAGCTGAGTACGCCGGCCGAAGCTAGGCCGCTGGATGATCATCGGCACGGGCCCGGTGACGCGATGCGTCACCGTCGGCGACGGCGCGGTACCTCTAGGTCGGGCGAGCGTCCGAGGCGAAGGCGGCACGGCGTGGTCGGGGTTGGCCGGCGGCGGTGTGGGTAGGCTGGCCATGATGAGCCGTTGAGGAGCCTGTCGCGTTCGACCCGGCCCTTGTCCGATGTGCTTGCCCGTCGCGGTCCCGGATGATCGTGTTCCGTATCGGAGGCGACGTGCTGCTAGCCACGCTGGCGCCAGCAGGGTTGGGGGCGTCGCGATGAGTTCGGGTCCTGACCGGCGGCTGTGGTCGGTGGTGATGGAACGGGCCGGCGGCGGTGCCGTGACGGTCGGGCATGTCTGCGCGGCCATTACCGCGGTGACCAGGGTGGATGGGACGGCCGCCGTGTTGGCGACCAGCGCCACGCTGCGGGAGACCGTGTACGCGGACGATGAGACCGCCGCGCGAGTCGAGGAACTGACGCTCACCCTGGGCGAAGGCCCTGGCGTGGACGCGGTGCGCCACGAAGGACCGGTCCTGTCGGCCAACATGGCGGGGCCGGATGCGCTGGCGCGGTGGCCGGTGTTCGCCCCGACCGCGGTAGCCCTCGGAGCGCGGGCGGTGTTTGCCCTACCGCTGCGCATCGGCGCGATCCGCCCGGGCGTGCTGACCATGTACCGCCGCCAGGCTGGTGATCTGACCCGCGTCCAGATCGCCGACGGGTTGGCGTTGGCGGACGTGGTCTGCCTGCTGCTGTTGGACCAGGCGGACCCGGCCGCCAGCGCGGCGCCGCCCGGGGCCGACGGGATACGGTATCCCGAGGTGCATCAGGCCACCGGAATGATCATCGTGCAGCTGGGGGTCAGCGCCGAGATCGCATTCGCGCGGCTACGCGCCCACGCGTTCGCGCACGACCGGCGGTTGCGTGACGTCGCCCGCGACGTGGTGGCCCGCCGGCTGCGCTTCAACCCCGGCGGCGACGACTATGCTGGCGGACGTTGAGACTGCCATCGGCCCCGCAGCCCCGCCGCAGCCAGCGAAGCATCGTGGCAGCCGCAGCCACAAGGTGCGCCGGAGGTGAGTCGTGTACGAGGGCCAGTTGACCGACGTATTCGTGGAGATGGCCGACACTCTGGTGGCCGACTTCGATCTGATCGACTTCCTGCACCTGTTGACCGAACGATGCGTGCAGCTGCTCGACGTCTCGGCCACCGGCCTGATGTTGACCGACCAACGCGGAGCGCTGCGGGTCACCGCCGCCTCGACCGAGCAGACCCGGCTGCTGGAGCTGTTCCAGCTTCAGGTGGACGAGGGACCCTGCCTGGACTGCTTCCACACCGGCCAGCCGGTGACGGTCCCCGACCTGTCCGCCGCCGCCGCCCGGTGGCCGCAGTTCGCCCCCGCTGCCCTCGACACAGGGTTCGCCGCGGTCCTCGCCCTGCCCATGCGGCTGCGCGACGAGGTGATCGGTGCGCTCAACCTGTTCGATACGCGACCAGCCACGGTCACGCCGGACAAGCAGCGCCTCGGCCAAGCCCTGGCTGACATCGCGACCATTGGCATCTTGCAGGAGCGCGCGATCCGTACCCGGGACATCCTCACCCAACAGCTGGAGACCGCGCTGCACAGCCGCATCGTCATCGAACAGGCCAAGGGCGTGATCGCCGAGCGGGAAGGGCTGGACACCGGCCAGGCCTTCGAGCGTCTCCGCGCTGTATCCCGGGCGCACAACCGGCGCCTGGTCGATCTGGCCCAGGTGATCGTGGAGGGCGCGGAGCATCTGCCGCCGCCTCCCGCCGCAGGCTCATCGTCGCCAGTGGGACCTCACCCCGAGCCATGAGCGGCCCGCCAGTCCAGCGGGACATGCCTGCTCAGAGCCGCTTCCGCAGCGCGGCGGCCCGGTCGCGCAACGCGGCTTCGGACAGGGCCGGACGGCCGCTGGGGTGCCCGACCGTCGCGCCCGCCGCCGCGACCGCCCAGCACGCCGCTTCGCGGTAATCCTCGCCGCGCAGCAGAGCGTCGGTGAGGGCCGCGACGAGCGCGTCGCCGGCACCCGTGGTGTCGACGACGTCGTCGTCGGTCAACGGCACGAGCACGTGCCCGTCCCGCCACACGAAGAGGTTGCCGCCCTCCGGCAGCGCCACCGCGACCAGCTGAGGACCCGCGTCGAGCAGCTCAGCGGCCGCCCGCCGTACCGAAGACGGTTCGCCGAGCAGGAGCTCGGCCTCGCGGTCGTCGGCGCGCACGACGTCCGCGACCGCGAGCAGCTCGGCCCGACGCTCGTCGGCGGGCGCGCCGTCGAGCACGACCAGCCGGCCCGCGTCGTGCCCGATCCGCGCCGCTGCCAGCGCGGCCGCGGCCGGTTGCTGGAGTTGCACGAGTACGGCGTCCGACCGCGCGATGGCGGCGGCGGCGCCCCGCACGTCTTGCTCGGTGAGCAACGGAAGGTCCTGGACATAGCGCCAGCGCCCGTTCGCCTCGAGCAGCTCCACGATGAGCCCGGTGAGCACGGAACGCCGGCGGACCACCGTGGACGCGTCAATGCCGTCCCGGCGTGCCTGGTCGAGCAGGACGTCGCCGATGACGTCGTCGCCGGCGACCGCGACCAGCGTGGGCCGCACGCCGAGCTGCGCCAGGGCGACGGCCTGGTTGGCACCCTTGCCGCCGAGCTGCTCGCGGCGGCCGGAGGCATCCGCGGCGGTCCCCGGTGCGGCCAGCCGATCGACAGTGAGTACCAGGTCGCGCGCGAGCTGGCCGACCACGGCCGCGGTGTGTGATGTCACTCCCCCTGCATAACATCCCGTCCGGTGCCGCTACCGGGCGGATTTGGTAGCGGCTGGGCATTGCGGGACGGCCCGGCGCTGTCACTAGGCTCACTGTGACCACGAACGATCACTGCGTGAGGGGGTTTCCGATGACGAACAGTAATCCGGTGTCGAACCACGCGTACCAGTACCTCGACGACGTCGACCCGGCCGAGCAGGCGCGGCTCGATGCGGTACGCCGGTACCGGCTGGTCGATCAGCCCGTCGAGGACGCGTACGACCGGATCGCGTTCGTGGCCGGGGCGATCTTCGACACGCCGATCGCGACGGTCTCGCTGGTGGAGCAGGACCGGGTGTGGCTCGCCGCCTGCCAGGGCCTGACCGGCGTCCGGGAGGTGGGCAAGGAGCCCGGCCTGTGTGCGTCCGTCATCGCGCAGGATGGCGTCTACGTGATCAACAACGCCGCCGTGGACCCGCGCACGCTCGACCACCCGCTGGTCCGGGGCGAGCTGGGCCTGCGCTTCTACGCGGCCGCGCCGATCCGCACCCACGACGGCTACCGTCTGGGCACGGTCAACGTCATCGACAACCGGCCCCGCGAGGCGACGCAGCGCCAGCTCACCGCGCTCGAGCACCTGGCGTCGATGGTCTCCGACGAGCTCGAGCTGCGTCTCATGGTGATCCGCAGCGCCGCCGCCGAGCAGCGCATGCGCGAGACGGTGACCTGAGTAAATATCACGCCGACCGGGTAACGCGGGAAGCATGGATACTCCCCGCAAGGTTGCCGTCGTAGCCCACCAACGCAAGACACTCGGCGGCGGACTCGACGAGCTGCGCCGACGGATCACCGACGAAGGCGTCGACGAGCTGCTCTGGTATGAGGTGCCGAAGAGCCGCAAGGCACCCAAGCAGGTCCACAAGGCGATCAAGGCCGGCGTCGACCTGCTCGTGGTCTGGGGCGGCGACGGGATCGTGCAGCGCTCGATCGACGTGCTGGCCCGCGAGAAGGGCGGCGCGAAGATCCCGATCGCGATCATGCCGGCCGGTACCGGCAACCTGCTCGCGAGCAACCTCGACATCCCCACCGACCTGGAGAAGGCGGTCGAGCTGGCGTTCCACGGCCGGCGCCGGCGCATCGATCTCGGCCGGCTCAACGGGGAGTACTTCGCGGTGATGGCCGGCGTCGGATTCGACGGCGCGATGATCCGCGACGCCGACCGCTCGATGAAGGATCGGCTGGGCAAGCTCGCCTACGTCTGGACCGGCCTGCGCCACGTCAACGGCTCGGCGCCCGCGGCGCGAGTGCTGGTCGACGGCGTGAAGTGGTTCGACGACGAGGCCAGCTGCGTGCTGGTCGGCAACGTCGGCACGATCACTGGCGGCATTCACGCGTTCGACGACGCCAAGCCCGACGACGGGTGGCTGGACGTCGGCGTCGCCACCGCGCAGGGCGCGATGCAGTGGGCACGCGCGCTCGGCACGATGGCGGTGGGCCGATCCGACCATTCCCCGTTCGTCCGGATGACGCGCGCGCGCCGCGTCGACGTCAAGCTGGGCTCGAAGCTCGAGTACGAGCTGGACGGTGGCGCCCGTGAGCCGGTGAAGCGGCTGTCGGTCCAGGTGGCTCCCGGCGCCGTCAAGGTGTGCGTGCCCAGGGAACCGGCCGCCTGACCGTGGCTAGGCGATGGCCTGCCACCATCCGTCGACGGCGGGCGGATGATCGACGTCCACCGTCTCGCCGGGGCGAGGGACCGCCAAGGAGACGTCCCTCGCCTTTGCCTCGCGCCAGACCCGGTCGGCGGGCTCGGACCAGTCGTGCAAGGCCAGATTGAACGTACACCAGTGGACCGGCAGCATGAGTCCGCCGCGGACGTCGACATGCGTCGCGACGCCGTCCTCGGGGATCATGTGGATGTCCGGCCAGGCCTCGTTGTACGCGCCGATCTGGACCAGCGTCACGTCGAACGGGCCGTGCTCCGCTCCGATCTCGGCGAAGCCGGGGAAGTAGCCGCTGTCGCCGCTGTAGAACACCTTGCGATGCGGACCGGCGATGACCCAGGAGGACCACAGCGTCTCGTCGCGGGCGAAGCCGCGGCCCGAGAAGTGGCGGGCCGCCGTGCAGATGAACTCGAGGCCGGCGACGCTGGTCCGCTCGGTCCAGTCGAGTTCGATGATCCGGGTGGCCGGAACGCCCCACGTCTCCAGGTGAGCGCCCACGCCGAGCGGCACCAGGAACGGTGCGGCCTGCAGGTCGGCGAGGTTCTGGATCGCCTCCATGTCCAGGTGGTCGTAGTGGTCGTGGGAGATCAGCACCGCGTCGAGC
This sequence comes from Actinomycetota bacterium, assembly GCA_046724195.1. Taxonomy (GTDB): domain Bacteria; phylum Actinomycetota; class Actinomycetes; order Mycobacteriales; family Micromonosporaceae; genus Actinoplanes. The sequence goes on along the minus strand of JBKOWB010000407.1, from coordinate 11,322 downwards.
AGGGGCAGCTCGCGCAGCGCGATCGGTGGCTCGTGCATCCGCCTGGGGCCGGCCAGACGCGACGGGGAGCAGCGCTCGCTCCAGACCGGGTCGACCAGCACCCGGCGGCCCTCGATCTCGATCAGCGCGGACGAGTGGCCGTACCACGTGATGTAGAGGCCGTCGGGGTCGCCGCCGTTCGTGGGGGTGACCACTGGGATGGGTTGGTGCGGGTGGCGCCGGTCGCGGTCGGTCAGCGCGGCGACCAGGATCCGCGGCAAGGACGCGGCCGCGACCTGGGCCGACGGGACGGAGTTGTGGAACTTGCCGCCGGAGAACTGCGGCGAGCGGTTGACGCGTTCGGCGCGGGCGCCCCTCACCTTGGCACCCATCTGCCGCGGGATGTCCCGCGCCGCCCAGGTGGCCGCGGCACCCAGCGCCAGGGCCACCGCCGATCTGGTCCGCCCCCGCCGACCGTCTGCCTGCTTAGCCATGCGCCGGCTCCTCCCGTTCACGCCATGAGCTCCAAGTCTGACCGGCCGTGGGCACTCCGCGCCACCAGCGTGCTGTGTATCTCTCAGGTGGTGCGCCGCCTTTGTTAGCGTCGTGCCATGGCCGACCCGCGCGCGGAGCGCCTCTTCGGCGACAGTCTCATCGCCCCCGGCGACCTCGCGCTGAGCCCGTTCCGGGTGGACCGGGACCGTATTGTCAGCTCTCCGTTCTTCGCCCGCCTCGGCGGCGTCACCCAGGTGATCAGCCCCGGCGGCACCGGCTTGCTCGTGCACAACCGGCTCACCCACTCGCTCAAGGTGGCGCAGATCGGCCGGGCGGTAGCGGAACGCCTGGCGACCGATCCCCGGTCCGCGGACGTACTGGAGAAGCTGGGCGGCTGCGATCCGGAGGTAGTCGAGGCGGCGGCCCTGGCGCACGACCTGGGCCACCCGCCGTTCGGGCACCTCGGTGAGCGGGTGCTGGACCAGCTTGCCCGGCACCGGCTGCAGCTTCCGGACGGGTTCGAGGGGAACGCGCAGTCGTACCGGATCGTGACGAGCACGGAGATCCGCGGGCAGGCCACGATCGGCCTCAACCTCTCCGCGGCGGTCCGTGCCGCGATCCTGAAGTACCCGTGGACCCGGCGGACTTATCCGCAGCCGCATCCCCGTTTCATGGACCCTGCGCCGCGCGGCGCGGCCGCGCCGCCGGATGACCCGGAGGGCGGATCGCTGAAGTTCGGGGTCTACTCGACCGAGCTCGACGACATGGTGCAGGCGCGGGTGCCGTTCGCGGGGCGGGTCGCCGACTGGCAGCAGACCCCCGAGGCGTCGGTGATGGACACCGCCGACGACATCGCCTATGCGATCCATGACCTCGAGGACGTACACCGGGTCGGCGTGCTCCAGCAGGGCACCGTGGCGGCCGAGCTCACGGCCTGGCAGCGCACGTCGTTGCGGTCGGTCCCGGACGACGAGCTGAACGAGCGCGGGCCCGGCCACGCGATCGAGTCGCTGCGCCGCCAGTTGCATCGCAAGGATTCCTGGATGGCGGACGACGACGCGTTCGCGGCCGCCGTCGAGCAGGTCCGCGCCGAACTCGTCGATGGCCTGCTGGCCGCGCCGTTCGACGGCTCGCTGGAGGCGGAGGCGCAGGTCGCGGCGTTCTCGGCGACCTGGACCCGGCGGCTGGTCGAGTCGATCGAGGTGGTCGAGCAACCGGCCGTGCGCTCGGGTCACGTCGCGCTCGCCCCGGCCCAGTGGCACGAGGTGCAGGTGCTCAAGTTCGTCCAGAACCGCTTCGTGCTGGCCCGGCCGGACCTCGCGCTGCACCAGCGGGGCCAGGCGCGCCTGCTGGCCACGCTGGTCGAGGCGCTGCTGGCCTGGCTCACCGACCCCGACGAGGAGGAACGGCTGCCCCGGCGGATCCGCGACCTGGTCGAGCTGGGCGAGGCCGAGCTGCCGGACGGCACGCCGGACCGGATCGTCCAGGCCCGCGGGCGAGCGGTGATCGACTACGTGGCGGCGCTCACCGACAACCAGGCGGTAGGGCTCATGGAGGCACTGTCTGGTCATACGCGCCAGCTGTGGACCGATTCGTTCGTGCTCTGACCGGCTCGCTCTGGCCAGCTCCCCGCCGGCGTTCGCTCACGGCGAACCAATCTACGTGTGGGCCTGCAACGGTGTAAGCATGTAATCATTGCAACGCTTGGAGGTTGACATGCGCTTCCGTTACGCCCCGCCAGGGGCTCGTACCGAACCGCCCCCCGCCACCGACGCCCCTGCCTGGATCACCGGCGCCCTGCCGGACCGCTGGTTCACCGAGCCGCCAGAGGTGGTCATCGACCGCGACGAGATCATCATCTGGGGCCGCCTCCCCGAGCCGGAACTCGCCGCCGACGCCACCGATGCCGACCGGGCCGCCGCGCAGGCCGGCCGGATCCACCAGTTCCGCGAGGACACCCGCGACGAGCGGATCCGGATCGCCCGCCAGATCGAACACCGCTACCAGCGCAAGGTGGCCTGGGGCATCCGCTGCGGCGACACGTCGGAGCTCTTCACCCACCTGGCCGCGCCGGTGATGACGCGGCTGCGCCAGCCCGAGCGCCAGGTTCTCGACACGCTGGTCGACGCGGGCGTGGCCCGGTCCCGGTCGGAGGCGCTCGCGTGGTGCGTGAAGCTGGTCGGCGAGCACACCAACGAGTGGCTGAGCGACCTGCGCGAGGCCATGACGAAGGTGGACGAACTCCGCCGCCAGGGCCCCAACACGGTCTGACCCGCCCGGCGGCCACGCGGGGCTAGGGTGAGCGGCGTGCTGCGCCAGGTGACCGCGACCCGCTACGTGACCCCGCTCCGGGAGGGCGGCTCGCTACCCGGCGTCGTCGAGGCGGACGATCTCGGCACGTACGTGGTGAAATTCCGCGGCGCGGGCCAGGGCCCCAAGGCGCTGGTCGCCGAGGTGATCTCCGGCGAACTGGCGCGCCGGCTCGAGCTGCCCGTACCCGACCTCGTCGTGACGGAGCTGGACCCGGTGGTGGCCCGCGCGGAGCCCGACGAGGAGGTGCAGCAGCTCATCAAGGCGAGCGCCGGCGCCAACCTCGGGATGGACTTCCTGCCCGGGGCGCTCGGCTTCGACGCGGTCGCACACCCGGTCGACGCCGGGCTGGCATCGCGGGTGCTGTGCTTCGACGCGTTCGTGGAGAACGTGGACCGCAGCTGGCGCAACCCGAACCTGCTGATCTGGCACGGCGGGCTCTGGCTCATCGACCACGGTGCGACGCTGTACTTCCACCACGACTGGGCACGGGCGGCGAACGTCGTGCACCGGCCGTACAAGTGGGATGACCACGTGCTGAAACCGTTCGCGACCGCCTTGGCGTCGGCCGGCGCGGAATTCGCCGCGCGCCTGACGCCGAAGCTCCTGGACGAAGTCATCGCGCTGGTCCCGGAGGAGTGGCTGGAGGATCCGGAAACGGACCGGGCCGCCTATCTCGACCACCTGAGCGCCCGCGCGGCCGCGCCGGAGGCCTGGTTGCCATGAGACTCCCGTACGAGTACGCGGTCATCCAGGCCGTCCCCCGGGTCGAACGAGGCGAACTGATCAACGTCGGCGTGGTCCTCTACTGCCAGCGGCTCGACTTTCTGGCCGCCCGCACGCACCTGCACGAACAGCGGTTGCTGGCGCTGGATCCGGGCGCCGACGTGGACGGCATCCGCGCCGCCCTCCGGTCGTGGGAGGCCACCTGTAAAGGCGACGGCGCGTCGCACGGGATGAAGCCTGGTGAGCGGTTCCGGTGGCTGGTCGCTCCGCGCAGCACGATCCTGCGGGCCGGTCCGGTCCACATGGGACTCGCCGAGGATCCAGAGGCCGAGCTGGACAGGTTGGTCGAGCTGCTGGTCCGGTAGGGCGGCAGCGTGGAGACTGGGTCGATGGACCTGCCGATCAATCCGCCCGTCAAGCCGATGCTGGCCAAGCCTGTCGCCGAGATCCCGCCCGGGCAGATTTACGAGCCGAAGTGGGACGGCTTCCGGTCGATCATCTTCCGTGACGGCGCCGAGGTCGAGATCGGCAGCCGCAACGAACGACCGATGACCCGGTACTTCCCCGAGGTGGTCGAGGCCGTGCTGGCCAACTTTCCGGACCGGGCCGTGATCGACGGCGAGGTCATCGTGGCCGACACCGAGCGCAATACGCTCGACTTCGAGGCGCTGCAACAGCGCATCCACCCGGCCGCGAGCCGGGTCAAGCTGCTGTCCACCCAGACCCCCGCCAGCTTTGTCGCATTCGACCTGCTCGCGGTCGGCGACCTCAACCTGATGGAACGGCCGTTCGCCGAACGCCGGGCCATGCTGGAGGACGTCCTCAAGGACGCGAAGCCCCCGGTCTACGTCACGCCGGCCACCCACGACCTGGACACCGCGCGGCGGTGGTTCGCCGAGTTCGAGGGCGCCGGCCTCGACGGCCTGATCGCCAAGAGCAAGGACGTGCTGTACGAGCCCGACAAGCGCGTCATGACCAAGATCAAACACAAGCGTACGGCGGACTGCGTGGTCGCCGGCTACCGGCTGCACAAGACCGGCGAGAACCGGATCGGCTCGCTACTGCTCGGCCTGTACGACGAGCGCGACGTGCTGGTCTCGGTCGGCGTCATCGGATCGTTCCCCATGGCGGTCCGCGAGGAACTCTTCGTCGAAATGCAGCCCCTGGTCACCACGTTCGACGGGCATCCGTGGGACTGGGCCGCGCATGAGCAGGGCGAACGCACCCCGCGCAGGAACGAGGTCAGCCGCTGGAACAACGGCAAGGACCTGTCGTTCATCCCGCTGCGGCCCGAGCGCGTGGTCGAGGTCCGCTACGACTACATGGAGGGCATCCGGTTCCGGCACACCGCCCAGTTCGAGCGCTGGCGCCCGGACCGGGACCCGCGCTCGTGCACGTACGAGCAGCTCGAACGGCCGGTGCAGTTCAACCTCGCCGAGGTCCTGACGAGCCGCTGACCACGGTCGTCGTACCGACCGGCTAGCCTCGTGCGAGCAAGGTCCTGCCCATGAGGAAAGGTCACGCCCCGTGCCGCGTACCTCCCGCCTGGTTGTCGGTCTGCTGGCCGCAGTCGTCGTCGCGACCGCGGGGTGCACGCTGCCCGTGCTGGCGCCCAAGGTCTCCGGCCCCTCGGCGCCGGACACGACCGCGGGCCAGGCGCCCGCCGTGCCCGGCACGCGCGCGTCCTGGAGGCCGTGCCCGGAGGTCCCGAAACAGCTGGTCGGCCGGGCCGCGGCGGGCATGACCTACGAGTGCGCGTCGGTCGCCGTGCCGCGCGACTGGGCCGCGCCGAAGACCGGCCAGACGTACGACGTCGCGATGATCCGCATCCGGTCGCGGACCCAGCAGAACCGGATCGGATCGCTCGTCCTCAACCCCGGTGGCCCTGGCGGCTCGGGCATCGACACTGCGGTCTACCTCTCGTTCGGCCAGGCGCTCGGCGGCCTGCCGACCGCGGTCACCGACAAGTTCGACATCGTCGGCTTCGACCCGCGCGGCGTCGGCCGGTCCGACCCGATCAAGTGCATCAGCAACGCGGACCAGGACGCCACGTTCGCGGCCGACCCCGACCCGGTCAGCCAGGCCGAATTCGACGACGTCGTCGCGCTCAACAAGCGGGTCGCCGAGGGTTGCGGCCGGAAGTACGGCGACCGGCTGGTGACGTTCTCGACCGAGCAGGCGGCGCGTGACATGGACGCGATCCGGGCGGCCGTCGGCGACGCCAAGATGACCTACCTCGGCTTCTCGTACGGCACGCTGCTCGGCGCGACGTACGCGCAGCTCTACCCGAAGAACATCCGGGCCCTAGTGCTGGACGGCGCGGTGGACCCGAAACAGGACTTCGTGACCGGCTCCGAGGTGCAGGCGAAGGGGTTCGAACGGGCGTTCACCAACTTCACCAAATGGTGCAAGGCCGTACCCACGAAGTGCCCGCTCGCGCCGGACGCGCGCGGTGCGGTGACCGACGCTCTGGCCAAGGCGGAGAACTCCCCGGTCCAGGGTGACGACGGCCGCGACGCCACGCCCGGCTGGATATTCGTCGCGGTGATCTCGTCGCTCTACACCGAATCCGGCTGGCAGCAGCTGGCCAAGGCGATCGACGAACTGCAGACCGGGCAGGCCAAGGGCATCTTCGACCTGGCCGACCAGTACGCGGAGCGCAAGCCGGACGGCACCTACTCCAACCTGTTCGACGCGAACCTCGCGGTGAACTGCGCCGACGCCGCGAACCCGCCCTCGGTGGACCGGATCCGGCAACTGCAGAGCGACTGGCGCAAGAAGTATCCGCTGTTCGGGGCACCGCTGGCGATCGGGATGATGCCGTGCACGTTCTGGGCGGGCCAGAAGGACCCGTATCCGGCCGGCCCGGCCGTGGGTGCGCCGCCGATCGTGGTGGTCGGCACGACCGGCGACCCCGCGACGCCGTACGAGAACACCGCCGACCTCGCACGCATGCTCGGCACCGGACACGTGCTGACCTGGGAGGGCGAGGGACACACCGCCTACCCGAGCACGCCCTGCATCGTGAACGCGGTGGACGCCTACCTCATCGATCTGACGGTGCCGAAGGAGGGCCTGCGCTGTCCGGCACGGTGACGCCCTCCCGTTCAGCCAGTTCCTCGAGCAGGATCCGGACCCGGCGCAGGTTGTTCTTGAGCTCCTCCTGCTCCTCGTGGCGGAACGCGTCCGTGTCCACGATGAGCTTGCTGGCGAAGTGTGCGGTGATCAGCGGGATGACGACCAGCACCATGATCGAGATGAGCAGGCCGGCGAGCACCCGGCCCTGCCACGTCTCGGGTGAGATGTCGCCGTAGCCGACCGTCGAGGCGGTGACGATCGCCCACCACACGGCGTCCCCGATCGTCACGTCCCGCTCGACCTGGCTGTAGATCACGCCGCACACCAGGATGAGGATCAGATAGGCCACGATCAGCGTCCGCGGGGAGTTCGCCAGCCAGACCAGGCCGCGGTACGCGCGCCGCAGCGGCACCAACAGCAGTCGCATGCCGACCATCGTGCAGCGTGACCGCCAGCCGGATCATCGGCTTCCCGTCCGTGTCACGATGTCGGCATGGTCCAGTTCCGCGCCGCCACCCGGGCCGACGTCCCGGCGATCCTCCGCCTGCTCGCCGACGACGAGGTCAGCAGGGAGCGTGACGGCGTCGTGCCGGAGGGCGAGGACGCGGCCTACTGGGCCGCGTTCGAGGCGATCGACGCGGATCCGCGCAGCGAGCTGATCGTGGCCGAGCAGGACGGCGCCGTGGTGGGCACGTGCCAGCTCACGTTCACCCCGTCGCTGAGCCGGCGCGGCGCCGAGCGCATGACGATCGAGGCGGTCCGGGTCCGCGGCGACCTGCGCGGCCGCGGCGTCGGGCGGGCGATGATGCTGTGGGCGTTGGCGCGGGCACGCGAGCGCGGCTGCCGTCTTGCCCAGCTAACCACCGACAAGCGGCGCACGGACGCGCACCGGTTCTACGAGTCGCTCGGCTTCGTCGCATCCCACGAAGGGATGAAGCTGGCACTCGAAATCTAAACCGCGTCGCTTAAGCCCTAGTCCGCGCTTTCCCAGTTCGCGGCGTTCATGCGGCTCGGTTGGACCCGCGGCGGCTCGCCCGGCATCTTCGGATGGTCCGGCGGGTACGGCAGGTCTCCCGAGCCGCTCTTCTCGTCCCGCGCCGACCACTCCAGCAGCGGCGTGATGTCGTGCGCCACGTCGTCGATCGTCGCGTGCGGGTCGCCGATCTCGGCGAACCGCTTCGGCACGGTACGCAGATCGAAGTCGTCGGGCTCCACCTCGGTCAGTTCATCCCAGGTCACCGGGGTGGAGACCGTGGCCCGGGCGTTCGCCCGCAGCGAGTAGGCGCAGGCGATGGTGCGGTCCCGGGCCATCTGGTTGTAGTCGAGGAACACCTTCCGGCCGCGCTCCTCCTTCCACCACGACGTGGTGATGTGGTCGGGGCTGCGGCGTTCGACCTCCCGGGCCAGCGCGATGGCGGCCCGGCGCACCTGAACGAACGACCAGTTCGGGGCGATCCGGATGTAGACGTGCACGCCGCGCCCGCCGGACGTCTTCGGGTAGCCGGTCCAGCCCAGGTCGTCCAGGACCTCGTGGACCACGCCGGCGGTGCGGACCACGTCGTCGAAGTCCGTCCCCGGTTGTGGATCGAGGTCGATGCGCAGCTCGTCGGGGTTGTCGACCCCGCCGCAACGCACCGGCCACGGGTGGAAGACGATCGTGCCCATCTGGGCCGCCCAGGCGACGTGCGCCAGGTCGGCCGGGCACAGCTCGTCCGCGGTACGGCCACTCGGGAAGCTGATCTTCGCGGTCTTGACCCACGGCGGGACTCCGCGCGTGGGGATTCGCTTCTGGAAGAACATCTCCCCCTCGATGCCCTCGGGGAAGCGCTGCAGCGTCGTCGGCCGGTTGCCGAGCGCGCGCATGATGCCGTCGCCCACTGCCAGGTAGTACTCGAACACGTCCTTCTTCGTGTAGCCCTTGCGGGGGAAGCAGACCTTGTCCGGGCTGGTCAGCCGCACCGCGTGACCATCGATCTCGATCTCGACGGCCGGTGCCTTGCCGCTCTTCGAAGTCGGAGCCATGCGCCGACCTTATGCCAAAACACCGTGGCCGCCGTGCGAACGCGCGCCGGCGTGGATCGACGTACGGTTGGTGCATGGCAACCGACGAGACCACCCTGCCCACCACCGAGGACGAGTGGCGGATCCGGCTCACTCCGGCCGAGTTCCGGGTGCTGCGCCAAGCCGGCACCGAGCCGGCGTGGACCGGCGAGTACGTGAGCACCAAGACCGAGGGCATGTACCAGTGCCGTGCCTGCGGGGCCGACCTGTATCCCAGCGACACCAAGTTCGACTCGCACTGCGGCTGGCCCTCGTTCGACGATGCCATCCCGGGCGCGATCCGGGAGATCGAGGACCGTTCGCTCGGCATGGTCCGGGTCGAGATCCGCTGCGCCCGATGCGACTCACACCTGGGTCACGTCTTCCACGGCGAAGGCTTCACGCCGAAGGACACGCGGCACTGCGTGAACAGCCTGTCCATCCGGCTCGCTCCCAAGGACGAGTAGACGGAGAGGCGGGCTGCCGATTCAGAGCCGGAGCTCGCTTCCGTGCGGGCCGACCGCGTCCGCGTGCTCGTCGTCGAGCCACACGCCGTTGGTGGCCAGGTACCGGAACGCGTAGTGGCCGGGGTCGAGCTGGACGCTGATGGTCCGGGTGCCGTCGCGGCGAGTCTTCAACTCGTGCAGGCCGGGTTCCCAGCCATTGAACGTTCCGACGACGCTCACCGTGCCGGCGGGCTGATCCGCCGGCAGGCAGAAGGTGATCCGGGTCTTGTTACCGAAGAGCTTGCTGCGCTTGATCATGATTTCCTCCACAGAGCCGGGCACCTATGCGTACAACGGCCGGCCCGGATTCCGGTGACGGCGCGCCGCCCTACGATGCGGTGATGCATCCCGAGCCCCACGACGAGCTACGGGTGGCGTCGTTCCGCGATCTCGACACCACCACCTTGTACGCGATCCTCAAGCTGCGCTGCGACGTCTTCGTGGTAGAGCAGAAGTGCTTCTACGCCGATCTTGACGGTCGCGACACCGAGCCCGGTACGCGGCATGTGTGGCTTTCTCGAGGCGACGAGATAGTGGCGTATCTACGCATTCTGGACGAGGGCGACGCCGAGCGGATCGGTCGCGTGGTGGTCGCGCCGGCCGCGCGCGGCGCCGGTTACGCGGGCCGGCTCATGGACGAGGCATTGACCGTGATCGGTAACCGCACGAGCGTCCTGGAGGCACAAGCGCATTTAGTACGTTTTTACGCGAAGTACGGCTACGAACAGATCGGCCCGGAGTACCTCGAAGACGGCATTCCGCATGTACCGATGCAGTTGGTCAAGGGTTAGTCAGGGCAGCGCCGCCACCAGCTCGGAGACCGAACGCCGGCGCCCGGTGAAGAACGGCACCTCCTCGCGCACGTGCCGCCGCGCGGCCGAGGCCCGCAGGTCACGCATGAGGTCGACGATCCGGTGCAGCTCGTCCGCCTCGAACGCCAGCATCCACTCGTAGTCGCCGAGCGCGAACGACGCGACCGTGTTCGCCCGCACGTCGGGGTAACCGCGCGCCATCCGGCCGTGCTCCGCGAGCATCGCCCTCCGCTCCTCGTCGGGAAGCAGATACCACTCGTACGAGCGCACGAAGGGGTAGACGCAGACGTAGGAACGCGCCGGTTCGCCGGCCAGGAACGCGGGCAGGTGGCCTTTGTTGAACTCGGCCGGCCGGTGCAGCGCCATCTGCGACCACACGGGCTCGAGGTGCCGCCCGAGCGCGGTCCGGCGCAGCAGCCCGTACGCCTCCTGCAGCGCGTCCGACGAACCGGAATGCCACCACACCATGAGGTCCGCGTCGGCACGAAGGCCCGACACGTCGTACGTCCCACGCACCACGACGTCCTTGCCGGCCAGCTGCTCGAACAGCCCGTCCACCTCGCCGGCCAGGTCCTGGCGCAGGGCGGGCAGCGGGTTCGCCCGGAAGACCGACCACATCGTGTAACGGATGGTCGCGTTCAGCTCGCGCACGCGCGCGGCGTTGGTCTGCTCCTCGGTCATCAGTCCTCCAGCGACTTCAAGACGTTCTCGGCGGCGGTTTCGCCACTGGCCACGCAGGCCGGAATGCCGACTCCGTCGAACGCGGCGCCGGCCAGCGCGATCCCGGGCCGGTCCGCCAGTGCGGCCCGGGCGGCGGCGACCCGCGCCAGGTGGCCCGGCGCGTACTGCGGCAGCCCGCCGCCCCAGCGCTGCACCCACGAGGCCGTGGGCGCCGGCAACGGTACGCCCATGAGCGCGCCCAGCTCGGCGTGCGCCTGCCCGGCGAGGAAGCCGTCGTCACGTTGGAGGCGCTCTTCCTCCCCGGCCCGCCCGATCGACGCCCGCACGATCACCGGGCCGCCGTCGCGCCGCAGGTGCGTCCACTTGCGAGTGACGAACGTCGCCGCCTTGACCAGCGTGCCCTCGGTCGCCGGTACGAGGAACCCGGACAGCTCCGGCAGCGGCGTACCCGGCGGCAGCGCCAGCGCGACCAGGGCCACGCTCGCGTAGTCGAGCACGCCGACCGCCGCTGCCGCCCCGGCGTCGACCCCGGTCAGCAGCCGGGCCGCGGCACCGGCCGGCACGGCCAGCACGACCGCGTCGACGTCATCGGTCTGCGGCGCCGGCACCGGCCCGAGCAGCAGCCGCCACCCGTGTGCGGTCCGCGCCAGCTCCCGTACCGGCAAGCCGAGGCCTGTCTCTTATACACATCTCCG
>JBKOWB010000219.1:0-21145 GCA_046724195.1 Actinomycetota bacterium | reverse complement strand
GCTCGCCGACATGCGCCGCTGGTCACCCGAGTCGAACGTCACCGTGGTGATCTGCGGTGGCCCGAGCGGCACGGGCCTGGACCGGCCGACCGCGCTCATCGAGCTGGCCGCATCTCTCGGCGTCACGGACGCGGTGACGTTCCTGCCGCCGCAGACCGGCGAGGATCTGGCGGCGCTATACCGTGCCGCCGACCTGGTCGCCGTGCCGTCGCACAGCGAGTCGTTCGGGTTGGTCGCGCTCGAGGCGCAGGCGTGCGGTACGCCGGTGGTGGCGGCCGCGGTCGGCGGCCTGGTCACCGCGGTCCAGAACGGGACGAGCGGGGTACTCGTCGACGGACACGACCCGCAGGATTGGGCGCGGGTGTTGTGCGGCTTGCTCACCGCGCCCGGCTGCCGGCGGCAACTCGCGGAGGGCGCGGTCCGGCACGCCGAGAACTTCTCCTGGGACCGGACCGCCGAGGGGCTGCTGCGGGTCTACCGTGAGGCCGTGACCGAGCACCGCGCGCTCATCGAGGCGCGCCTCGCCGACGTAGGGGCGTACGCATGGTGAAGGCGCTCATCGAGCGCGTCTGCACCGAGCGCGAGCTCGAGTGGGAGGCCACCGGCGACTCGTCCTACGTGGTCACGCTGCCCGGCACGCACAAGCTCAAGACGGTCTGCAACCTCGTCGTCGGCGAGCATTCGCTGCGCGTCGAGGCGTTCGTCATGCGCCAGCCGGACGAGAACCGCGAGGAGCTGTGGGCCTGGCTGCTGCGCCACAACGCCCGGATGTACGGCGTCGCGTTCTCCATCGACGCGGCCGGCGACGTTTACCTCACCGGTCGTGTCGGTCTGCGTGGGCTCGATGAGGACGAGCTCGACCGGCTGCTGGGCGCGGTTCTCACGTACGCCGACGAGTCATTCGACACGATGCTGGAGATCGGGTTCGGCTCGGCGATCCGCCGGGAATGGGATTGGCGCGTCAAGCGCGGTGAGTCGCTGGCCAACTTGCAGGCATTCGCACACTTCGCGGATCGCCGGAACGAAGGCTGAGCCACCGATCGCGGCGCGCGGGTCGCCCCGGCGTAGCGGGTGGGTTGGGACGACCGGCGGAGTAGGTCCATCCACCCGGAGAACATTACGGAGTAGTCCGTTCGGTTATCTGTGACGGTTCAGACAGATGGCAGACGGCTAACTGGCTTGTGGGCGTTGACAAGCCCAACTAGCGTGGTCAATGGACGCCCCACCGTTAGTTCGGGGAACGGGTCGACCACACGGTCGCCGCGGTGAGGCGTTTGGGGACGGGTGGCATGAGCCGTTGGGGGACGGCGCGACCCGAGACCGGCGGTTAGTGCGGGCGACGCCTATGGGGATGGGCGTCGTCCGCCGCCGCCGGCGCTTTATTTCGGGCCCTTTACAAGTCATTTCCGCAACGCAACAGAATGCTTTGTTGCTCTTTGCCAAAACGCCGTTTCGCGCCGTTCGCACCGCTGGGTCAATCGCGGAACGGTGACAGCTCGGCGGGCGGGACGTTCGCAAGCGATTCGGTGGTCGCCGGGGGCAGCGCGGCGGCGCTCCGTTTCCGGGCCGGGCCGGGGGCGAGCCGACCCGCGCCGGCCGCTTCCGTCGCGAGCAGTGCGGCGGCACGGCGTTCCCGGGCCGGGCCCGAGGCAAGCTGTCCCGCGGCGACCAGCGCGCTGAGCGCCGCGCAGCCCAGCCACAGTGCGGCATCGCCCAGGTGCTGCTGGACGAAGCCGCCCGAGATCGGGGCCAGGGCGGCGCCGGCGGACCAGGACAGGGAGTTCACCCCCTGGTACCGGCCGCGCAGCGCGGCCGGCGACAGCGCCGCGATCAGGGCGGCGTTGGACGGCGACTGGAGCATCTCGCCAAGCGTCCAGATCACCACGGTCAGCGCGAAGAACCGGGCGCTGTCCGCGAACGTGACCAGTCCGAAGCCGATCCCGATCAACAGCGTGGCCAGCGCCAGCACGCGGGAGCGGTCGCGCCCGTCGATGAGCTTCGGCACGAAGAGCTGGCCCGCGACGATGAGCACGCCGTTGACCGCGATCACCCAGCCGAACGTGGCCGGACCTAGGCCGTCCGTGCTCATCGCGATCGGCAACGTCGACATGTGCTGGAACAACACGATGACGGCGCCGAGGTTCAGGCCCAGCAAGAGGACGAAGGTCCGGTCGCGGAACACCGTACGCAGGCCGCCGTCCGCATGGGGTGCGGATCGGGACGTTCCGGCGCGGGCCGGGCGCGTCTCGGCCAAGAAGAAGAGGCTGATCAGGGCCGTGATCAGCGTGGTACCCGCGTCGATCAGAAAGATCAACAGATAGTCGAACTGGGCCGCGATGCCCGCGCTGACCGCGGCGATCGCGAAGCCCACGTTGATCGCCCAGTAGTTGAGCGAGTACGCCCGGATCCGGTCCCGGTCGGGCACGATGTCGATCATCATGGCCGAGAACGCCGGCCGGACGCCCTCGGCGAACACACCGAGCAGGAACGCGGTTCCGACGATGGTCCCGTAGTCGTGGGCCAGGCCGAGGCAGACCATCAGCGTCGCGGCGCCGAGTTGGGCGGTCAGCATCGTCGGGCGGCGGCCCCAGCGGTCGGCCAGTACGCCGCCGGCCATGGTGCCGATCGCGCCGCCCGCACCGTACAGACCGATGACGAGGCCGGCCTGACTCTGCGTGAACTGCCGCTCGCCGGTCAGGTAGATCGCCAGGAAGATGACCACGAACGAGCCGAGGCGGTTGATCAGCGTGCCGGTCCAGAGCAGCCAGAACTGCCGTGGCAACCCGCCCATGGCTTGCCGGAACCAGCCACGCATCCGCCGTACCCCCGTAAGCACCGACAAAGCTCGCAACCTAACCGGGCACGAGGCGCTGCGCAGTCGAGTTTCCATGTGGTGGTCCCACCGGGGGGCCGTACGCGCGGGAGCAGGCCTGGGGCAGGATGGGCGCATGACTGGGACCTTGGTGCTGCTGCGGCACGGCGAGAGCGAATGGAACGCCAAGAACCTCTTCACCGGGTGGGTTGACGTCGACCTGAACTCGAAGGGCGAGGCCGAGGCGCGCCGTGGCGGTGAGCTGCTGAAGGAGAACGGGCTGCTGCCCGACGTGGTGCACACGAGCGTCCTGCGCCGGGCCATCCGGACCGGCGAGATCGCGCTGGACGCCGCCGATCGGCAGTGGATCCCGGTGCGGCGCTCGTGGCGGCTCAACGAGCGCCACTACGGCGCGCTGCAAGGCAAGGACAAGAAGCAGACCCTCGAGACGTACGGCGAGGAGCAGTTCATGCTGTGGCGCCGCTCGTACGACACGCCGCCACCGCCCATCGCCGACGGCGACGAGTGGTCCCAGGCGGATGACCCGCGCTACGCGACGTTGCCGCCGGAGCTCAAGCCCCGCACCGAGTGCCTCAAGGACGTGCTGGACCGGGCGCTGCCGTACTGGTACGACGCGATCGTGCCGGACTTGCTGGCGATGCGCACCGTGCTGGTCGCGGCGCACGGCAACTCATTGCGCGCACTGGTCAAGCACCTGGACGGCATCTCCGACGAGGCGATCGCCAAGCTGAACATCCCGACCGGCATCCCGCTGCGCTACGACCTGGACGAGAACATGCGCCCGACGGTCGTGGGCGGCGCATACCTCGACCCCGAGGCAGCCAAGGAGGCCGCGGCCGCGGTCGCGAACCAGGGACGCTGAGGCGCCGGTCCCGGGGCCCCCGCGGCGCCCCGGGACCGACCGTCGCTAGTCGACCAGCCGCCCGGTGACCATGTAGATCATGTGTTCGCCGATGTTGACCGAGTGGTCGGCATACCGCTCGTAGAAGCGGCCCAGCAGCGCGCCATCGATCGCGGTCTCCACGCCGTACGGCCAGTCGTCGTCGAGCATGATCTTGAATAGATCCCGCTCGAGCTCGTCCATGTCGTCGTCGTCCTTCTCCAGTTCCGCGGCCAGATCGGCGTTCGGCTTCGCGAGAACGGACGTGATCTTGTCGGCCATCCGGTCGGCGACCTCGGCCATCTGCTGGAACACGGGCCGCAGCTCGGCCGGGACCGCGGGCGACGGGTGCCGCCGCTGCGCGGTCTTCGCCACGTGCTCGGCCAGGTCGCCCATCCGCTCCAGGTCCGCGGACACGTGCAGGGCGGTGACGACCGTACGCAGATCCACTGCGACCGGCGCCTGCCGTGCGATCGTGTCGGCCACCTTGGCCTCGACCTGGCGGTAGAGATCGTCGATCTCGACGTCGCGCTCGATGACCGTCTCGGCGGCCTCCAGGTCGGCCGTGAGCAGCGCCGTGGTCGCCTTGCGAAGCGCGGCGCGTACGGCCTCCGCCATGGTCACCAGTAGGCGGCTGACCTCGGCAAGGTCCGCCTGAAACTCCTCGCGCATCTTCCCGTCCCGGGGTTGGGGGCTGTCCCGTTCAAGGGCTGCAGCCGAGTTGGGCAGGGCTTGCGCCGCCCACGCTATTGGCGTGCGGCGGCCTGGACATGAACGGCGGTGAACGAAGCCGGGCGCAGTGGTGAACTTTATTCGACACGTGCCTGGTTTGTCCTTTTCGACATACGGTTCAGGTAAACAATGACCCTACGATCGCTGCGTGGACACGGTGTACGGCGTCGGCCTTCTCTTCGCCGCGCTCGCCGGCGGCGCGGTGGCTGGGCTGCTGCTGGCCCGTACCCGCAGTCCCTCGACGTCCGGCCCCGCATCGTCGGCCGGCGCGGACAAGTCTGAGGGAGGCCCCGCCATCGACACGGACGAAGAGCAGCCGAGCGGCAAGCACGGGATGAAGGGGCTCGGTCGCAAGAGCCTCGATTCCCTGCGCGTCGGTGTGGTCGTGCTCGACTCCGACGACCAGCCGGTTCTCGTCAACCCCGCCGCGCGCGCCATGGGCCTGCTGCGCTCGGGCGGCGCGCCCGGCACCATCGCCGCCCACCCCATCCTGCGTACGCTCGCGGGCCAGGTC
The DNA here is from genome assembly GCA_046724195.1 of Actinomycetota bacterium. Classification (GTDB taxonomy): domain Bacteria; phylum Actinomycetota; class Actinomycetes; order Mycobacteriales; family Micromonosporaceae; genus Actinoplanes. The sequence goes on along the minus strand of JBKOWB010000219.1, from coordinate 16,186 downwards.
CGGCGTACCGGCGTACGCCGCGAGGTCGAGCTCGACCTGCCGCGTGGCCGCGCCGGTGGTGCCCAGGCCCCGCTCGGGCTGCACCTGCGCGCGGTCGCGTTGAACTCCACCCACGTCGCGGTCGAGGCGGCCGACGTCACCGAGTCGCACCGCCTGGCGCGAGTCCGCCGCGACTTCGTGGCCAACGTGAGCCACGAGCTCAAGACGCCGATCGGCGCGCTGCAGCTGCTCGCCGAAGCGCTGCTGGACGCCACCGAACTGCCCGACGCCAACGCCACAGCCGCCGAGCAGTCCGAGGACCTCATCGCCGCACGCCGGTTCGCCGAGCGCATCCACCACGAGTCGGCGCGGATGGGCCGGCTGGTCAATGAGCTGCTCGAACTCACCCGGCTGCAGGGCGCCGAGCCGCTGCCCACCCCGGAGCCGGTCGCCCTCGACTGGGTCATCGCCGAGGTGGTGGATCGCACCCGTACGACTGCGTCCGCCAAGAACATCGAGGTCATCTATACCGGGCCCAAGGGCGCCACGGTGTACGGCAGCGACACCCAGGTCGCGACCGCCGTGACCAACCTGGTCGAGAACGCGATCGCGTACTCGGGCGCGGACACCAAGGTCTCCCTGAGCATGCGGCAGGACGAGGACTGGATCGAGATCGATGTCGCGGACCAGGGCATCGGCATCGCGCCGCACGACGTCGATCGGATCTTCGAACGGTTCTACCGGGCCGACCAGGCCCGCTCGCGCTCCACCGGCGGGACCGGCCTCGGCCTCGCCATCGTCAAGCACATCGCCACCAACCACGGCGGCCGCGTCGAGGTCTCCAGCACATTGGGTGGTGGCTCGACGTTCACCCTGCGCCTACCGGCCCGACCCCCCGAAGCCCCGCTGCCGTTACCGGCGGCAATTGAGATCGAGTCCGGCGTGGCCGGTCTGTAAACCGCCGCCCGAACGGAAGGAAGTTCATTGGCCCGCGTGCTCGTGGTCGAGGATGAGGAGTCGTTCTCCGACGCCCTGTCGTACATGCTGCGCAAGGAGGGCTTCGAGGTGTCGGTCGCACCGACCGGGACCTCTGCGCTGACGCAGTTCGACCGGACCGGCGCCGACATCGTGTTGCTCGATCTCATGCTGCCCGAGATGTCCGGCACCGAGGTGTGCCGGCAGTTGCGCCAGCGCTCGGCCGTACCGATCATCATGGTCACCGCGCGGGACAGCGAGATCGACAAGGTCGTCGGCCTGGAGATCGGTGCGGACGACTACGTCACGAAGCCGTACTCGCCGCGTGAGCTCGTCGCCCGGATCCGCGCCGTACTCCGCCGCCAGGGCGGCGAGGCCACCGAGGTCTCGACGCCCACGCTCGCCGCCGGCCCGGTACGGATGGACGTGGAGCGCCATGTGGTCACCGTGGACGGCTCCTCGGTGCAGCTGCCGCTGAAGGAGTTCGAGCTGCTCGAACTGCTCCTCCGCAACGCCGGCCGGGTGCTGACCCGGGGTCAGCTCATCGACCGCGTGTGGGGCGCCGACTACGTCGGTGACACCAAGACGCTGGACGTGCACGTGAAGCGCCTACGCTCCAAGGTGGAGCCGGAGCCGTCGACGCCGCGCTATATCGTCACCGTGCGCGGCCTGGGGTACAAGTTCGAGCCGTAGAGCGGGGATCAGGCGCCGGGTGGCGTGGCGGGCTCGCGCCCGCCGCGCTTCTGCGGCGCATGGGCCGCCTGCGCGGCCACCGTCGCCGGGTGCACCGCGACCAGTCCGGACTTCAGCCGGGCCTCGCATAGCTCCGCGAGTTTTTCGTACGCCGGCTCGCCGATCAGCGCGGTCAGCTCGGGAGCGTACGAGCGGAACATCGGCTCCGAGCCCACGTGCGCGTCCGGCGAGGAGGTGCACCACCAGTCCAGGTCGTGACCGCCGGGGCCCCAGCCACGCCGGTCGAACTCGGTCAGGGTGGACTGCAACACCTTCGTACCGTCGGGTCGCTTGATCCAATCCTGCTCCCGGCGGACCGGGAGCTGCCAGCAGACATCCGGCTTGTAGGTCAGCGGGTGGACGCCGTCCCGCAGCGCCTGCGCGTGCAGTGCGCAGCCGCCGCCCGCCGGGAAGTCGGCGTCGTTGAGGAAGACGCACGGACCGTCCTCGGACCGGGTCGCGGTGCGGCGGGCCGGCTTCGAGCCGTCGATGGTGTCCATCTCGGTGTAGTTCTTGAACCCGCGCCGGTAGTGCTGCCAAGTCTCCGGCGTGAGTTTCGCTGCCGCGCTCCGGACCCGGTTCTCGTCGTCGGCGTCGGTGAAGAACGCGCCGTGCGAGCAACAGCCTTCCTCGGGCCGGCCCGCGATGATGCCGTGGCACGCCGAGCCGAACACGCAGGTCCATCGCGACAGCATCCAGGTCAGGTCGGCGCGCACCAGATGCTGGTCGTCGGCGGGGTCGAGGAACTCGATCCACTCGCGCGGAAAGTCGAGGTCGACCTCCGCCGCGCGGGCGGCGGCCGCGGGGTCCATCGTGATGCGGATCTGGGTACGGCGGCTCACCTGCGTCAGCGTACGCGCGCACGCCGGGAGACGGCGCGATGCGCGTATGTTTGGTGGGCTATATCCGGAACGCACGGCTGGCGGCAGGGACGCACGGGTCTACCCTTGACGCGTGAGTTTCCGAGTCCCCGTGCTGCTGTCCAGCTCCTCGGTCTTCCCAGAGCCCACGTCCGCCGCGTTCGAGATGGCGGCGATGCTGGGCTACGACGGGATCGAGGTCATGGTGTGGACCGACGCCGTCAGTCAGGACGCCGGCGCGCTGCAGGGACTCGCCGCCCATTACGGCGTGCCAGTGCGCTCCGTCCACGCACCCTGCCTGCTGGTGACCCAACGGGTGTGGAGTCCCGACCCGTGGGAGCGGTTGAGCCGCGCCGCCGAGCTGGCCGAGACACTCGAGGCGCCGACCGTGGTGGTGCACCCGCCGTTCACCTGGCAACGGGACTACGCCCGTAACTTCGCCGTCGGCCTCGCCAAGATCCAGGCACGGCACACGGGCACCACGTTCGCGATCGAGAACATGTTTCCCGTGCGGATGGCCGGCCGGACCTTCGTGCCGTATGTGCCGGGCTGGGACCCGACCGACGCCGGGTATGACGCGTACACGTTGGATCTGTCGCACTGCGCGGCGTCCCGGAGCGACGCGCTGGCGATGGCCGACAAGATGGGGTCCGGCCTCCAGCACGTGCACCTCGGTGACGGCACGGGTGAGGGGCGCGACGAGCATCTGGTGCCCGGCCGCGGCAACCAGCCGTGCGGCGAGCTGCTGCGGTCGCTGTCGGGGCGCGGTTTTCGGGGGTCGGTCGCCCTGGAGGTGTCGACGCGCAGGGTGACCAGCCGCGCGGTCCGCGAGGCGGATCTGCGGGAGTCCCTCGAGTTCGCGCGGCGCCACCTGGCGCCGGAAAAGGCGGCTACGCCGGCGTGAGCGCCGCCGCTCGCTTGCGGGCCCGATGCGCGGCCACGTGCGAGCGGGTGGCACAGCGCTCCGAGCAGAAGCGCCGGCAGTTGTTGGACGACGTGTCGAGGTAGACGTTGCCGCAGCGGTCGTCGGCGCAGATGCCGAAACGGGCGCTGCCGTACTCGCATAGCCACACCGACAGGCCCCAGACCGCGCCGGCGAGGTATTCCGCGCTCACCGAGGCGCCACGGCTGGTGACATGCATATGCCAGTCGCTGGCGTCGTGGCCGGAGATGCGCGGCTGCACGGGGAACGATTCGAGCAACGCGTTCAGTTCGGTGACGGCTTCGGCGTCCCGGCCGGAGGTGCCGTACTCGAAGACGTCCCGCAGCCGCCGGCGGGCGCGGCGGAAGACCGCAAGGTCCCGTTCCACGACTTCGTCGCGCATCCATGCCTGGTCCGAGGAGAACAGGGCACGCAGCCCGGCGAGATCGTCCATGTCCGCGTTGACAAGGTCAACGGCGGTCCGGGCGTACGCATCGAAGTTCACCCGATAACCGTAGCCTCCATTGCTGAGGTGGGTCACGGTGTCGTGGCTGACTGCACCGAGCGCAGCGAGGGCCAGGAAGACACGACCAAGATGACCAAGATGGCGCCGTCGTGGCGCTCCCGCGCCCGGTGCCGCATCGGGCGATACGCTCGCCCCATGCTCCGATCCGTCTTTCTCGCCGCTGCCGGATCGTCCCGGCTCGAGCGGCTGGTCGAGTCCGCGCCCATCGCCAAGAACATCGTCCGCCGGTTCGTCGCGGGCAGCGGAATCGCCGACGCGCTGCGTGCCGGTCGCGAGCTCGCCGACGACGGACTGGCCGTCAGCCTGGACTATCTGGGCGAGGACACCCTGACCGCGGAGCAGGCACTGGCGACCCGGGACGAATACCTCACGCTGCTCGGCCGGCTGCGCGAGGCGGGGTTGACCCCGGCGGCCGAGGTGAGTGTGAAGCTCTCGGCCCTGGGCCAGAAAATCGACGACAAGCTCGCGTACGAGTACGCGCACGCGATCTGTGCCGCGGCGGCCGAGGCCGGCACCACGGTGACGCTGGACGCCGAGGACCACACGACGACCGATTCGACGCTGGAGATCCTTGCCGAGCTGCGCAAGGACCACCCCAACACGGGCGCGGTGCTACAGGCGTACCTGCGCCGGACCGAGGGGGACTGCCGGGAGCTGGCGACAGCCGGGTCGCGGGTGCGGCTCTGCAAGGGCGCGTACGCGGAGCCCGAGTCGGTGGCGTTCCCGTCCGCGCTGGAGGTCGACAAGTCGTACGTGCGATGCCTCAACATCCTGATGTCCGGCGAGGGCTACCCGATGGTGGCCACGCACGACCCGCGGCTGATCGCGATCGCCGAGGACCGCGCCCGCTGGTTCGATCGCTCGGCCGACGAATTCGAGTTCCAGATGCTCTACGGCGTCCGTCCCGAGGAGCAGGCCCGCCTGGCCGCGGACGGCCACACGGTCCGGGTCTACGTGCCGTACGGCGACCAGTGGTACGGCTACCTGATGCGTCGGCTCGCCGAACGCCCCGCCAACGTCGCGTTCTTCGGCCGTGCGCTGGCGTCACGGAAGTAACCTTTTAGGCGGAAATGCCCGGCGAAATCGGCGCGTCGTCTTGACTTTTTGTGGCCATTTCACGGAACGCGTCGCGCACCTCACAGTCGCACCGATACCGTACTTCTGACACGCGCGTGGTCCGCCTCGGCGCAAGGCCTGTCCGGCCCAGGCGGCACGTGCCTGCGAAAGGATCGGTGCGAGGAGATGACGGGTCCAGCCCAGCCCGAGGAGCGCCTCCCGGAGGTCCGGTTCCTGACCGTTGCCGAGGTGGCCGCGCTCATGCGGGTGTCCAAGATGACCGTCTACCGTCTGGTCCAGGGCGGCGACCTGACCGCCGTCCGGGTCGGCCGTTCGTTCCGGGTTCCGGAGAACGCCGTGCACACCTACCTGCGCAGAACGTTCGGCCAGACTGCGTGATCCAAATCGGGTAAGCCGAGGGGCCGTGTTGGTCCTGCGTCCGCGGGGCCGCTACGCTGGTGCGGTTGGTTCCCGGATCCCCGTGCGCGCCGCGCCGGATCCGGGTCCCGTCCAGATCGGATGCAGGCCGCGTTTGGTTACGCGCCGGTTCCGGCCCCACATGGTTCGAGAGGCTTTTCGTATGGGCTCCGTGGTCAAGAAGCGCCGCAAGCGTATGGCGAAGAAGAAGCACCGTAAGCTGCTGCGCAAGACCCGCGTCCAGCGTCGCCGTCTCGGCAAGTGACGCGCGGCCGGATCTGTCGTCCGGCCGTACGCACTCGTCCTTCCCACCGCCGCTGCATCGAAAGGCGCGCCCGTGGTGACGTCTCCGCCCAGAGTCGTCGTGGTCACCGGGGTCAGCCGTTTCCTCGGCGCCCGGGTGGCCTCGCGTCTCGCAGCTGATCCCCGCGTCGAACGCGTCGTCGGTTTGGATCCGCTCGACCCCCCACCAGCCCTCGCGAGCCTGCTGGAGGACGTCGAGCTGATCCGGGCGGACGCGCGTGCCGCGTCCAGCGCGATCGCCGACCTCGGCGCCGAGGCCGTCGTGCACCTTGCCGTCACCGGCGCTCCCGATCCGCGGCACGGCGGCCGCGCTGCGATGAAGGAGCAGAACGTCATCGGCACGATGCAGCTGCTCGCCGCCGCCCAGGGCGCGAGCCGGCTGCGCAAGCTCGTGGTCCGCTCGTCCACCGCGGCGTACGGCGCGTCGTTCCGGGATCCGGCCGTCTTTACCGAGGACACCGAGCCACGCGCGGTGCCGCGGGGGTCGTTCGCCCGCGACATCCTCGACATCGAGGGCTACGTGCGCGGCTTCCGGCGCCGCCGGCCCGAGGTGGCAGCCACGGTGCTGCGGTTCGCGCCGTTCATCAGCTCGACGGCGGACACCACGCTGACCCGCTACTTCGCCCAACCCTTCGTGCCGACCGTGCTGGGCCGCGACGCCCGCCTGCAGTTCGTACACGTCGACGACGCGCTGGAGATCCTGCACCGCTCGGTGGTCGAGGATCACCCCGGCACATTCAACGTGGCCGGCGCCGGCGTCCTGGTGCTGTCCCAAGCCGTACGCCGGGCCGGCCGGATCTCCGTGCCGCTGCCCGAGGGAACGCTGTCGTCGGTGGCGGCGGTCGCCAGCAACCTCGGCGTGGGGCAGATCGGTCTGGATCAGATCGACCTGTTCGTGCACGGCCGCGTGGTCGACACGACGCGACTCGTCCAGGAGTTCGGCTTCACACCGCGCACCACGGAGACGGCGTTCAACGACTTCATCACGGCCCACCGCAACGGCTCCTCGCTCACTGCCGACCGGCTCGCCGCCGCGGAGAAGGCGATCCTGGACGGCATCCGCCGGGTGCGGGCCGTAGCGGCCGGAGAACGGGAAGAGGCCTCGGTAGGAGGCGATCCGCGATGAGCCAGGACGAGTACCGTCAGGCACTCCCGGGGCACGTCGACTTCGAGGTGTCCGCGGACGCACCGCCGACGCCGTTGAACGGGCGGCGGCCCGGACGGCGGCCGGCGCCGGCGCTCCATGGACCACCGGCCGAAGACCCGGCCGGCGAACAGAAGCCCCATCCCGTCGACGTGTGGGACCAGCGCGTCGCGCGCGGCCTGGAGTTCCTCCGGCGCCGCCTCGCGGGAGCCTACGAGGTCGACGACTTCGGCTTCGATCCCGAACTGACCGACTCGGTCTTCTACCCGACGCTGCGAGTGCTCTACAAGGACTGGTTCCGCACCGAGGTCTTCGGTATCGAGAACGTGCCGGACACCGGCGGCGGACTCATCGTCGGCAACCACTCCGGAACGCTGGCGCTCGACGCGATGATGCTGGCCGTCGCGCTGAATGACAAGCACCCGCGCGACCGGCACCTGAGGCTGCTCGGTGCCGACCTGGTCTTCCGCGTGCCGATACTCTCCGAGCTGGCTCGCAAGGCCGGCGCGACCGTCGCCTGCAACCCGGACGCGGAACGGCTGATGAGCGGTGGGGAACTGGTGGGCGTATTCCCGGAGGGCTTCAAGGGCACCGGCAAGAGGTACGCCGACCGCTACAAGCTGCAGCGCTTCGGCCGCGGCGGCTTCGTGTCCGCGGCGCTGCGCACGGGTACGCCGATCGTGCCCGTCGCGATCGTCGGCGCCGAGGAGATCTATCCGATCCTGGCGGACCTCAAGCCGCTGGCCCGGCTGCTCGGCCTGCCGTATTTCCCGGTCACGCCGACGTTCCCGTGGCTCGGTCCACTGGGCCTGGTGCCGCTGCCGAGCAAGTGGCTGATCCAGTTCTGCCCGCCGATCCCGACCGAGCATCTGACCGAGTACGCGGATGACCCGATGGTCGTCTACAACCTCGCCGACCAGGTCCGCGAAACGATCCAGACGGCCCTGCACGCGCTGCTCGAGAAGCGGCCGGACCCCTTTGGACTGTAGACAAACCTTTCCGAAAAAGGGATGCTGCATGGCGAGGGGCGGCCCGGTAACTCCCGGCACCGCCCCTCGCCATCTCTTGTCGCCACGAAGCCGTCCATAGTGTCCAGTGGCGCGCTCTGCTGGTGGGCGTCATCCGCCTCTCGGGCTGAGGTGTGTCAGACTCGGGCCTCGTGGAGGACCTCATGGATGACAGAGCCCGGGACCGGGTACGTGAGGCCGCGCAGCGACGCCCCGATACCACGGCGCTGATCGCCGGCGACACGACGCTGACCTGGGCGGAGCTCGACGCGCGGGTCCAGGCGGCGGCCGGGCGGCTCGCGTCCTTGTGCCCCGAGGCCGGGTCCCGCGTGGCGCTCGTCATGCCCAACACGATCGACTTCGCGGTCGCCTATTTCGGGACGTTGCGTGCCGGGCTCGTGGCGGTTCCACTCAATCCGGCGTACACGGCCGACGAGCTGACTCACGCTCTGACCGATTCCGGGGCGGCCCTGGTCGTCGCGGGGGAGGCGGCGCGGGATGCCCTGCGGTCGGTGCAGGTGATGGCCGTACCTCCGGAATCTCTGGCGGACGACGGACCGCGGGCCGCCTTTGACGGCCCGGCCCGGCATCAGCTCGCGGTCCTGCTCTACACGTCCGGGACGTCCGGGCGGCCGAAGGGCGCCATGCTCACACACGGCGCGCTGGCCGCGAACCATGACCAGCTCGACCGGATCGAACCGGCTGTCGTCGGGCCTGACGACGTCGTGCTGCTGGCCGTGCCGTTCTTCCACGCCTACGGGCTCAACACGGGACTCGGCACGGTCGCGCGTCACGCCGCGACCGGCGTGCTGGTCGACCGCTTCGACGCGACGGCCTCGCTGGAGCTGATCGGGCCGCGTGGCATCACCGTCGCGCTCGGCGTGCCATCGATGTACGCGGCCTGGTCGCGGCAGGCCTCGGCGGCTTCCGCCCTGGCCGCCTTGCGGACCGCCGTGTGCGGTGCGGCGCCACTCGACCCGGTCGACGCGGCGCGCTTCACGGCCGTGTCCGGCAAGACCGTGATCATCGGGTACGGCCTGACGGAAGCGGCCCCGGTGCTGACCACGACGGCGGTCAGCGATCGGGCCAAGGTGAACTCGATCGGGCGTCCGCTGCCCGGCGTGTCGCTGCTGCTGCGTACGGCCGACGGGGCGGTGCTGTGGCAGGACGGCTCGCCCACGCCGGCCGAAGACCTTGCCGAGCTGGACCTCTCCGTGGCGGACTCCGCCGGCACCGATCCTGGCGAGATCGTCGTACGGGGCGCGAACCTGTTCTCCGGCTACTGGCCGGACGGGCACGACGGACCGGATCCGGAGGGCTGGTGGGCGACGGGCGACATCGCGTACGCGGACGGCGACGGCGACCTCGTCCTGGTCGACCGGATCGGAGAGTTGATCCTGGTGCAGGGCTTCAACGTGTATCCGGCCGAAATCGAGCGGGTACTCGACAGCCACCCGGGCGTGGCCGAGGCCGCGGTGGTCGGCGTGCCGGATCCGGACACGGGCCAGGCACCGTACGCGTACGTCGTGCCCGCGCTGGACCCGCCGCCGACGCCCGCCGAGCTGCGGGTCTATTGCGCCGGGCGGCTCGCCCGGTACAAGCTGCCGGCCACGATCGAGCTCGTCGACAAGCTGCCGCACTCGGCGACCGGCAAGGTGCGAAAGGGGGAGCTGCATTGAAGCCGGTGCGTCTGACTTTGATCAGCCGGGACGGCTGTCATCTGTGCGAGGTGGCCGAGCAGACGCTCGACCGGATCGCACCCGGGGAGTGGGCGCGCGTCGACGTGGCCGGATCGATCGACCTGGAGCGTGACTTCGGCGACCGGGTGCCGGTGCTGCTGCTCGACGGCAAGGAGCACGGGTACTGGCGCATCGAGGAGGAGCGGCTGCTGCGTGACCTGGCCCGACCGCCGGGAGCGCCGCGCCTGTAGAAATGCGGCGGCCTCCGGTCGGACGTTTTCAGTATGGTCTTGCCGTGGCTCGTACTCACCTGGTCTGGGACTGGAACGGAACGCTGCTCGACGACCTGTCGTTGGTGGTCAGCTCGACCAATGAGGCGTTCGCGTCGGCCGGCGGGCGCAGCGTCGACTCCGACGAGCATCGGCGAGTCTTTCGCCGGCCGGTCGCCGAGTTCTACGCCGAGATCCTGCAACGGGCGGTCGACGCCGAGGAGTTCGGCCGCCTCGACCGGATCTTTCACGACGCGTACCGGCTGGGGTTGACGACCACCTCGCTGGCCGCGGACGCCAAGGAGGCGATCAACTCCTGGCCCGGCACGCAGTCGCTGCTGTCCATGTGGTTCCACGAGGAGCTGGTCCCGGCCATCGAGTCGTACGGGCTGGCCGGGACGTTCACCCGCGTCGACGGCCTACGGACGGAGGTCGGCGGCGGCCTCAAGGCCGGCCACCTGGCGCGGCATCTGGACGAACTGGGCATTCCAGGCGAACGGGCTATACTTATCGGGGACTCTCTGGACGACGCGACGGCCGCCGAGTCGGTGGGTGCCGCGGCGGTGCTCTACACCGGTGGCTTCACGCACCCGACCCGGCTGCGTGCCTCGGGGCGGCCGGTGGCCGACACGTTGGTGGACGCGGTCGAGCTCGCTCGGACGCTGTAATTGGCCGTAGCGGCCCCAAGCGCGGCATACTCGCTGAGGTGGGCGTGCCGTCAACACGCCAACTCGATCTTTGTCCAGTCGTCCTACCAAGATCGCGATTTGTGCACGCCTTCACAAGCGCCTACTCTGTGAGTCCGACGAGCCCCGCTACCACAGCCGGTCCAAGCAGGCCAGGGCGGGCTCACCGAAGGTTCGTCACCTCGTCGGCACGGAGTCAGATGAGTCAGCAGCGCCACGGAAGCACGCCCGGCAATCCCGGCACCGTGCCCGCCTTCCCGGATCTCCCGGAGGCGACGATCGCACGGCTCCCGGAGTATCTCCGCGCTCTGCACAACCTCGACGACGGCTCGGACACGATCTCCAGCGAGGGCCTTGCCGCCGCGGCCGGGGTCAACTCGGCCAAGCTTCGCAAGGACCTGTCCCACCTGGGCTCGTACGGCACCCGCGGAGTCGGCTATGACGTCGCCCTGTTGATCGAGCAGATCGAGTACATCCTCGGGCTGGACCAGCGGCGCGCGGTCTGCCTGGTTGGCGTCGGCAACCTCGGGCATGCCTTGGCCGGCTACGACGGCTTCGCGAGCCGCGGTTTCCGCATCGTCGCGCTGTTCGACGCGGATCCCGCCAAGGTGGGCGAGCGGATCAACGGCATGACCGTACGGCACATCGACGAGCTGCGCCGGGTCGCGGTCGAGGAGGCCATCGCCATCGGCGTGATCGCCACCCCGGCCAGCGCGGCTCAGGCCGTCGCGGATGAGCTGGTCGCCGCGGGGGTGACCAGCATCCTCAACTTCGCGCCATGCGTGCTGTCGGTGCCGGCGAACGTCGACGTGCGGAAGGTCGATCTCGCCATCGAGCTGCAAATCCTGTCGTTCCACGAACACCGGAAGGCCTCCCTGACGGCGTTGCCCGGCGGGCGGGCCTCTTCCGACAACCAGGAGGCGGTCGGGTCGTGAACCTGCTCAGCGTCGGTGCGTCGTACCGCACCGCCGATGTCGGCACGCTGGAACGTCTCGCGATCGCCGACGAAGCCCTTCCGTCGGTGCTCCAGCGACTGGTCGCTCAGCCGTACGTCGGCGAGGCCGTCGTCCTTTCGACCTGCAACCGGGTCGAGGTGTACGCGGCGGTCTCCGGCTTCCACGGCGGGCTCGGCGACATCTGCGGCGTGCTGGCCGAGCAGGCCGGACTCTCGCCCGCCGACCTGGCTGGACACCTGTACGTGCACTACGACGAGGCGGCGGTACGGCATTCGTTCCGGGTCTCGGCCGGGCTCGACTCCATGGTCGTCGGCGAGGCGCAGATCCTGGGGCAACTGCGCGACGCCTACCACGCTGCCACCGAGTCCGACACGGCCGGCCGGCTGTTGCACGAGCTCATGCAGCAGGCGCTGCGGGTGGGTAAGCGGGCGCACGCCGAGACCGGCATCGACCGGGCCGGGCAGAGCGTCGTCACGGCGGCGCTGGACGTGGCCGCGACCCATGTGGGCGACCTGTCCGGACGCCCGGCGCTCGTTGTCGGCGCGGGCGCGATGGGCGCGCTGTCGGTCGCTACGCTGACGCGCGCCGAGGTCGGCCCGCTCAAGGTCACCAACCGCAGCGGCGAGCGCGCAGATCGCCTCGCTGAGGCCTACGGCGCCGTGGCGGTTCCGTTCTCCGAGCTGGATGCGGCGATGGCTTCGGTGGACATCGTCGTCACGGCGACAGCCTCCATCGGACCCGTGCTGACCCGCGACCGGCTCGAGTCCGCGCTGGCCAACCGCCACGGGGACGTTCCGCTCGTCGTGCTCGACCTGGCCGTGCCCCGGGACGTGGCCGCCGACGCGACCCGCCTCGACGGCGTGGTCGTGATCGACATCGACGGGCTGGCGGCCGGCCGGCGCGCGTTGCCGGCCGCCGCCGAGACCGCGGCCGTGGAGCAGATCGTCGCCACCGAGGTCGACCACTTCCTGGGCTGGCTACGCGGCACGGACATCGCACCGACCGTCGCGGCGCTGCGTACCCGCGCGGATCAGGTGGTCGCCGCGGAACTGCGCAAGCTCATCGCGCGGCGGTCCGAATTCACCGAGGAGCAGCGCGCCGACGTTTCCCGTACGCTGCACCGGGTCGTCCAGCAGTTGCTGCACTCGCCGACCGTGCGGGTCCGGCAGCTGGCCGCCGAGCCGGGTGGTGATCAGTACGCCGCCCTGCTGCGCGAACTGTTCGACCTGGACGTCCCGCACGCCACCCAGGCCGACGCCGTGCCCGAGATCGGAGGATCGCCGTGAGCGCTTCGTTACGCCTCGGTACGCGTGGCAGCGCGCTCGCGCTCGCCCAGTCGCAGCTGGTCGCCGACGCGTTGACCGCCGCCACCGGACGTCCGGTCGAACTGGTGCGGATCGTGACCGCGGGCGACCGCTCGTCCGCGCCGGTCGCCCGGCTGGGCGTCGGCGTATTCGTGTCCGCGCTGCGGGACGCCCTGATCGCCGACGAGATCGACTTCGCGGTGCACTCCTACAAGGATCTGCCGACCGCCGGCGACCAGCGGCTGCACATCGCGGCGGTTCCGGAGCGCGAGGATCCGCGCGACGCCCTGATCGCCCGCGACGGGAAGGTCCTGGCCGAGCTGCCGCCGGGCGCCGGCGTCGGTACGGGCGCGGTGCGCCGAATCGCGCAATTGCATGCTTTGGGCCTACAGTTGCAGGTCACGCCGATCCGCGGCAACGTGGACAGCCGCATCGCCCGGGTGCTCGGCCCACAGGCCGATCTCGATGCGGTCGTCCTGGCCCGGGCCGGCGTGGTGCGTCTCGGACGGGCCGCCGAGATCACGGAAACGTTGGACCCGATGCTCATGCTGCCCGCCCCAGCCCAGGGCGCGCTGGCGGTGGAGTGCCGGGCCGACGACGCAGACCTGGTCGAGCTGCTGACCGCGCTCGACCATGCACCGTCCCGCGCCGCCGTCACGGCGGAACGGGCGATGCTCGCCACGCTCGAGGCCGGGTGTTCCGCCCCGATCGCGGCATACGCCTTGCTCGCCGAAGGCGAGAAGGCCAGCTCGGCCGCCAAGGGCGAGCAAGGCGACGAGATCTATCTGCGCGGTGCGGTGATCAGCCCGGATGGGGCCCGAGCTATCCGGCTGTCGCGCACCGGAACGCCCGCCGACGCGGCGGAGATCGGCAAGGCGCTCGCCGCCGATCTTCTCGACGCCGGCGCCGATACCCTGATGGGGAGTACAGGATGACCACCCGCACCGCCCGCAAGCCCGTCGGACGCATCGCGTTCGTCGGTGCTGGACCCGGTGACCCGGGGCTGCTGACGCGCCGGGCCCACGACGCCCTCACCGACGCCGACCAGGTGGTCTACGACCGCGGCGTACCCGATTCGCTGCTTACCGCGATCAAGGCCGAGGCCAAGGACGATGCCCAGTTCAGCCCGGCCGAGGGCGCGCCCGGCGATGTCGCCAAGGTGCTGCTGTCCGCGGCCAAGTCCGGGCTCTCCGCCGTGCACCTCGTCGCGGGCGATCCGTTCGGCCACGATGCGGTCGTCAAGGAAGTGCAGGCCGTCGCCCGGACCGCCGTGCACTTCGAGGTCGTACCCGGGCTGGGCCAGGCCGAAGGCGTCGCGACCTACGCCGGCGTGCCGCTGCCGGGCGTCCGGACGATCGCCGACGTCGAGGACGTCGCCACGCTCGACTTCGACGCGCTGGCCACCGCAGCCGTGAAGGGCTCGTTCGCCGTGGCCGTGGACGCCGGCGACCTCGCCGCCGTCCGCGACGGCCTGCTCGCCGCGGGCGTCGAGCCGGGCACACCAGTCGCCGTGACCGGCGACGGCACCGGCGAGACGCAGTACACGACCACGTCAACCGTGGACAGCTTCGTCGCCGCTGCGCTGGGCTTCACCGGGCGCGTCGTGCTCACCGTGGGCGCGGAGGTGGCGCAGCGCGACAAGCTGAGCTGGTGGGAGAACCGTCCCCTGTACGGGTGGAAGGTGCTCGTCCCGCGCACCAAGGAGCAGGCCGGGGCGATGAGTGCCCGGCTGCGCGCGTACGGGGCCATCCCCTGCGAGGTGCCGACCATCGCGGTCGAGCCGCCGCGCACTCCGGCGCAGATGGAACGGGCCGTCAAGGGCCTGGTCGACGGCCGCTACGCGTGGGTGGTGTTCACGTCCGTCAACGCCGTACGCGCGGTGTGGGAGAAGTTCGGTGAGCACGGCCTGGACGCCCGGCACTTCGGCGGCGTGAAGATCGCCTGCATCGGCGAGGCCACCGCGGGCGCGGTCCGGGCATTCGGCATCCAGCCGGAGCTGATTCCGGCCGGTGACCAGTCGAGCGAGGGCCTGCTCGCCGAGTTCTCGCCGCATGACGAGGTCCTCGACCCGGTGGGGCGGGTGCTCCTGCCGCGCGCCGACATCGCCACCGAGACGCTCGCCGCCGGCCTGATCGAGCGCGGCTGGGAGGTCGACGACGTGACCGCGTACCGGACGGTCCGCGCCGCGCCGCCGCCCGCCGACATCCGCGACGCGATCAAGAGCGGTGGCTTCGACGCGGTGCTCTTCACGTCGTCCTCGACCGTCCGCAACCTGGTCGGTATCGCAGGCAAGCCGCACGCCCGTACCGTCGTGGCGGTGATCGGCCCGAAGACCGCCGAGACCGCCACCGAGTTCGGCCTGCGCGTCGACGTGCAGCCGCCGCATGCGTCCGTGCCGGACCTGGTCGAGGCCCTGGCGTCCTACGCGGTCGAGCTGCGTGAGAAGCTGGCCGCCATGCCGGCGAAGCAGCGGCGCGGTTCCAAAGTCCAGGGCCCCACGGCGCTTCGCTTCCGTTAGGAGTGGTTCTCGTGTCATTCCCGGACGCTCGCCCCCGCCGCCTGCGGCGTAACGCGGCGCTGCGCCGGCTGGTCGAGGAGACCCGGCCCGCACCGGCCGAGCTGGTGTTGCCGCTCTTCGTCAGGGAGGGCCTGACCGAGCCGCGGCCGATCCGTTCACTCCCCGGTGTGGTGCAGCATTCGCGCGAGTCGCTGCGCAAGGCCGCGCACGAGGCGGTCGGCGCCGGCGTCGGCGGGCTCATGCTCTTCGGCGTTCCGGCTGCGCGCGACGAGCGCGGCTCCGGAGGCACGGACCCGGACGGCATCCTCAACGTGGCGATCCGCGACGTGATCGAGGAGGTCGGCGACTCCACGGTCGTGATGAGCGACCTCTGCCTGGACGAGTTCACCTCGCACGGCCACTGCGGCGTGCTGGCGCCGGACGGGTCGGTCGACAACGACGCCACATTGGACATCTACGCCGAGATGGCAGTCGTGCAGGCCGCCGCCGGAGCGCACATGGTCGGCACGTCCGGAATGATGGACGGCCAGGTCGGCGTGGTAAGGCGCGCCCTGGACAAGGCCGGCTATCAGGACATTTCGATCCTGGCCTACTCCGCGAAGTACGCGGGCGCCTTCTACGGCCCGTTCCGCGAGGCCGTCGAGTCCGCGCTGCAGGGCGACCGCCGCGCGTACCAGCAGGACCCGCCCAACGTGCGCGAGGCCCTTCGGGAGGTGGAGCTGGACGTGGCCGAGGGCGCCGACATCGTCATGGTCAAGCCCGCCTTGCCGTACCTCGACGTGATCGCCGCGGTCCGCGACCGCGTCGACATTCCGGTGGCGGCCTACCAGGTCTCCGGCGAGTACGCGATGGT
>JBKOWB010000076.1:0-2690 GCA_046724195.1 Actinomycetota bacterium | reverse complement strand
GCTGTGGCTCGCGGTGCTGCTGGCGGTCGCGGCCGGACTGACCATGCTCGCGTCGTTCCCGCCGTACGGGCTGTGGTGGCTGGCGCCGGTGTCGGTGGCGCTGCTGGCCGCGGCCGCACACCGGCGGCGGCTGCGTGGCGGCCTGGGCGTCGGGATGATCACCGGGTTGGTGTTCTTCGTGCCGCTGCTGGACTGGACGCACATCGCCGCCGGCTGGCTGCCGTGGGCGTTGCTGTCGACCGCGCAAGCGGGCTACGTCGCGCTGCTCGGCGGCGCCGCGGCCTGGCTGTCCCCGGTGATCGACCGGTGGCGGGCGCTCTGGCCGCTGCTCACCGGGCTGCTCTGGGCGGCGCAGGAGGCGTTGCGGGACCGGGCGCCGTTCGGCGGGTTCCCGTGGGGGCGTCTCGCGTTCAGCCAGGGCGACGCGCCCGCGCTGCGGGTGGCCGTGCTCGGCGGGGCACCGCTGGTGACGTTCGTGGTCGCGGCTGCCGGCGGCGCCCTCGTGGCCCTGGCCTGGCGCCGTTGGTCCGTGCGCACCGCGGTCCCGGCCGCGGGCTTCGCGCTGATCGGGGCGCTGCTCCTCGTCGGCCCCGCCTGGGTGCCGGCCGCGGCGCCGGGGGCGACCACCCGGGTCGTGGCTATCGTGCAGGGCAACGTGCCCCGGCTCGGTCTGGACTTCAACGAGCAGCGCCGGGCCGTACTCGACAACCACGTCGCCGCCACCGAACAGCTGGCCGCGGACGTCGCCGCCGGCCGCCGACCCCAGCCCGATCTCGTGGTGTGGCCGGAGAACTCCAGCGATATCGACCCACTGCGCAACCAGGACGCCGCCCAGCAGATCGCCGCCGCGGCGGCCGCGATCCGCGTGCCCATCCTGGTCGGCACGGTGCTACAGGGCGACGTGCCCGGCGAGATCCGCAACGCTGCCATCCTCTGGCCGCCCGTGACCGGACCCGACCTCAACCAGATGTACGTCAAGCGGCACCCCGTTCCGTTCGCCGAGTACATGCCGCTGCGCCCGATCGCACGGCTGGTCAGCGACAGGGCGGACCTGGTGATGAACATGGTCGGCGGCGACCGACCCGGCGTGGTGCACACCGGGCCGGTGACGCTCGGCGACGTGATCTGCTTCGAGGTGGCGTACGACTCGATCGTCCGCGACACCGTCACGGGCGGCGCGCAGCTGCTGTCCGTGCAGACGAACAATGCGACCTTCAACGAGGCCGAGGCCCGCCAGCAGCTCGCCATGGTGCAGGAGCGGGCGGTCGAGCACGGCCGCGAGTCGATGATGGTGTCCACGGTCGGGGTGTCCGCGTTCGTGGACACCGCCGGGCACGTGACCGGTGCGACCGATTTCGACCGACCGGCGGTGGTAGTGCGCGAGATGCGCCTCGGTGGACCGCGTACTCTTGCCACGCGCCTGGGCTACTGGCCCGAGATGGCGGCCGCCGGGCTGGCCCTCGCGGCCCTGGCCGGCGCGCTGCCGATGCGTCGCCGCCGGTCCGTGGCGCCGCCGATGAGTCGATTTGCGGAGGAACGGTGAGCGAGGCGGAAGGATATCCGGGGATCGGGCGTGTCCTCGTGATCATCCCGACCTACAACGAGGCGGAAAACATCCGGCTGATAGCCGAGCGGGTACGCCGCGCCGTGCCGTCCGTCGACATCCTCGTCGCCGATGACAACTCGCCCGACGGCACCGGAGCCATCGTCGACGAGTTGGCCGCCTCCGACGACCACGTGTTCGTGCTGCACCGGCCCGGCAAGAACGGGCTCGGCGCGGCGTACGTGGCCGGATTCGGCTGGGCCAAGGACAAGGGCTACGACGTCGTGGTGGAGATGGACGCCGACGGCTCGCACGCCCCGGAGGAGTTGACCACTCTGCTCGACGCGCTGCGGGACACCGACGTCGTGCTGGGCACCCGGTACGTGCCGGGCGGCAGCGTGCACAACTGGCCGCTGCACCGGCTCGCCCTGTCCCGCGGAGGCAACCTCTACATCCGGATGGCGCTGGGCATGCCGTTCAAGGACGCGACCGGCGGTTACCGCGCGTACCGCATGGGGGTCCTCGACAAGATCGACGTGGGCACGGTGGCGTCGCAGGGGTATTCGTTCCAGGTGGAGCTGGCCTGGCGGGCGTACCGGCACGGGTTCCGGGTGGCCGAGGTGCCGATCACGTTCACCGAACGCGAACGCGGCGCCAGCAAGATGAGCGGCAACATTTTCAAGGAACAGCTGCTCAGGGTCACTGGATGGGGCTTGCGGGCCCGCCGGGACGCGCTGATGGCCAAGCTTTCACGCAGGCAGCGCACGGGCTCGACCTGGCCGTGACGGCGCGCCGGCGTGTCATGCTAGGTGAGTCGAGGTGACTCAAGGAGTCTGTGATGCGCCGAGGTTGGGCTTTGCTTCCGTTGGGACTGCTGCTGCTCGCGGTGGCCGAGATCGCGGCGTTCGTGGCGGTCGTGCACGCCATCGGCGCCGGCTTGGCTTTGCTGATCGTGGTCGCGTCCAGTGTGCTCGGGTTCGCGCTGCTGCGCCGTGAGGGTGTGCGCGGGTGGCGCCGGTTCAGTGAGGTCGCCCAGTCCGGTCGGCCGCCGGGCGCACAGGTGAGCAACTCGCTGATCGGGCTGCTGGGCGCGTTGCTGCTGGCCGTGCCCGGATTCATCACGGCCGCCGTCGGCCTGCTGCTGCTG
>JBKOWB010000279.1:0-14321 GCA_046724195.1 Actinomycetota bacterium | reverse complement strand
CGAACGCCTCCCTCGCTGGCAGGTACCGAGGTACCGGGTACCGCGCTGCTGCTTGTCACGCCTTCTTGCGGCGCCGCGCCCCGCCCCGCTGGCGAAGCTGAACGCCCGATTCGGTGAGCACCCGGTGCACGAATCCGTACGACCGTCCGGTCGATGCGGCCAGCGCGCGAATGCTCTCGCCCGAGGTGTAACGCTTGACCAGGTCCTTGGCGAGCGTCTGGCGCTCGCTTCCGACGATTCGACGACCCTTCTCAGTGCTGGCGGCTGTGCCGGTGGCTGCCATGTTGAATCCTCACGTCCCAGACTGTGCGGCTCGATACGGTCCCACCTATTAGACCGCCTCCAACGATCATGCGCTAGGTATCCCGGGATAGCCAACGTGCCCATTTATCACTGTCCGGAAGCCGACGATGACCACCCGCATCAATGTCGGACAGTTTGCAGACGCGACGCAACCCGCCTCTTAACCCGCTCCGGGCCGCTTTCCGGCGGCCGGCGGCGGCCCCCCGGAACCTGGTGGTCGGCCGCCCAAGACCCACGATCACCTGCGCAAACATCGACATGGAACCACCCCACGAGGCCGTCACCCACCGTCGAGCCGGCGCTCACCGAGCGGCGTCGGCCGATGTCTGGACCTTCATCGCGGCCGCGCCGGAGCGCCGAACGCCGGCACCAGCCGCCGTCCGGCGCGGTCGCGGACGGCCCCGCGTCGCACTGTGGGCACCAGTTGACAACTAACGATGAAGCGGACGAAATCAGGCCAGCTCCACCAGTTCCAGCAGATCGTCGCTCCACGCGTCCTCGTCGCCGTCGGGCAGCAGGATCGCCCGCTCCGGCTTGAGGGCCATGACCGCGCCCGGGTCGTGGGTGACGAGCACGATCGCTCCCGAGTAATTGGCGATGGCGTCGAGAACCTGCTCCCGACTCACCGGATCCAGGTTGTTGGTCGGCTCGTCGAGCAGCAGCACGTTGGCACCCGAGCACACCAGCGTGGCCAGCGCGAGGCGGGTCTTCTCACCGCCGGAGAGCACGCCGGCCGGCTTGTCCACGTCGTCGCCGGAGAACAGGAACGCGCCGAGGATCTTCCGCAGGTCGGTGTCGGTCTGGTCGGCGGCCGCGCTGCGCATGTGCTCGAGCACCGTACGGTCGACGTCCAGCGTCTCGTGCTCCTGAGCGTAGTAGCCCAGCCGCAGCCCGTGTCCCGGCCGCACCTCGCCGGTGTCCGACTCCAGCAGGCCACCGAGGATACGCAGCAGCGTGGTCTTGCCGGCGCCGTTGAGACCGAGGATGGCCACCCGCGAGCCGCGGTCCACGGCCACGTCCACGTCGGTGAAGATCTCCAGCGAACCGTACGACTTGGACAGCCCGGACGCGGTCAGCGGCGTCTTGCCGCACGGGACGGGCTGGGGGAACCGGACCCTGGCCACCTTGTCCGAGACGCGTACCTCCTCGAGTCCGCTGAGCAGGCGCTCCGCGCGCCGGGCCATGTTTTGCGCGGCCACCGTCTTGGTCGCCTTGGCCCGCATCTTGTCGGCCTGCGCCATCAGCGCGCCGGCCTTCTTCTCGGCGTTGGCGCGCTCACGCCGGCGCCGCCGCTCATCGGTCTCGCGCTGCTCGAGGTACGTCTTCCAGCCCACGTTGTAGATGTCGACGACGGAGCGGTTCGCGTCCAGATACCACACCTTGTTCACCGCCGCCTCGAGCAGCGACACATCGTGGCTGATCACGACCAGGCCGCCCTTGTGCTGGGCCATGTACCCGCGCAGCCAGGCGATCGAGTCGGCGTCCAGGTGGTTGGTCGGCTCGTCGAGCAGCAGGATGCCCTTCCCGCCCTGCGCCGCGTCACGGAACAGGATACGGGCCAGCTCGATGCGGCGGCGCTGACCGCCGGACAGCGTGCCGATGGTCTGCGCGAGCACACGGTCAGGCAGCCCGAGGTTGGCGCAGATCCGGGCCGCCTCGGCCTCGGCCGCGTACCCACCCAGGCTGGCGAACTGGTCCTCGAGCGCGCCGTAGCGGCGGACCAGCTTCTCGTCCGCGTTCTCCTCGAGCTGCACCTCGAGCTTCTGCATCTCGGCGAGCAACGTGTCCAGGCCGCGCGCCGAGAGGACCCGGTCGCGCGCGGTGACGTTCAGATCCCCCGTACGCGGATCCTGGGGTAGATAACCCACCTCGCTGCGCCGATCGACGGTGCCCGCGTAGGGCTGGCCCTCCCCCGCGAGGACCTTGAGTGTGGTGGTCTTGCCGGCGCCGTTGCGGCCGACCAGGCCGATCCGGTCGCCCGGCTGCACCCGCAGGTTTACCGGGGACAGCAGGATCCGGGCGCCGGCGCGCAGTTCCAGTCCGGTGGCGGTAATCATGGGAAGCGACTCGCTCTCGAGAAAAGAAGGCTGACTCGGGCACACGAAAGCGCCGGCCGGAAAGACGGTCGGCGCGGGGCGGGTCAGCCTTCGCAGAGCAGCACCCGTCCATACTACCGGTCGGGCGATGTCGCCCCCCACCCGATTAACCGGCAAGATCATCGGGTACACCGCGGAGCACGTGCCGGATCGGCGAGTGAGGGTGAGATGGAACTCAACGAGAACGCCAACGTCGACACCAGCCAGATCGACGACGAACGGGGCTCCGGGGGCGGCGGCGGGATCGGCGGCCTACCGATCGGGGGCGGCGGGCTCACCGGCATCATCATCACCGTGCTGCTCGCGCTGGTCGGCGGCTACTTCGGCATCAACACGCTGGGCGGCAGCGACAGCGAACCGCAGACCGGCGACAACACCTCGCTGCAGCAGAAATGCTCGCAGTCTGACAAGCTCGGGCAGCTGGACTGCCGAAACGCCCTCTACGTCAACTCGATCCAGGCGTTCTGGACCGACGAGCTGCCGACGAGCTTCGGCGAGCAGTACCGTCCGGCCAAGACCGTCTTCTTCTCCAACCGGGTGAGGACCGGGTGCGGCCTCGCCGACTCCGGCACGGGCCCGTTCTACTGCCCCACCGACGATCGCGTATACATCGACCTGACGTTCTACCGGCTGCTCGCGGATCAGCTCGGCGCGCCCGGCGAGTTCGCCCAGCCGTACGTGCTCGCCCACGAGTACGGCCACCACGTGCAGGATCTGCTCGGCATCGAGGCGCAGATGCGCCGCGAGCAGCAGCGAGACCCGTCGGAGGCCAACAAGCTGTCGGTGAAGCTGGAGCTGCAGGCCGACTGCTTCGCGGGCGTGTGGGCCAAGGGTGCCACCGGGACCGAGGACGCCAGCGGCCAAAAGATCTTCAAGAGCATCACGCGAGAGGACATCCAGCAGGGCATCGACACCGCGTCGAAGATCGGCGACGACACGCTCCAGCAGCGCAGCGGCGGCACGATCAACCCGGCCGAGTTCACCCACGGCACGTCCGCCCAGCGCAAGCAGTGGTTCACCACCGGCTACAACGAAGGCGACCCGAAGGCGTGCGACACGTTCGCCGCAGGCGCCGTGACCTGACCCCCTCACCGCCGATCTTGGAGTCGTGGTGGCCGTAGTTCCACACGCGCCGAGGTCTGGAGCCGGTCCGCTTGTCAGGATTTCCTCGTTGCTGGAACTATGGTGGCGTGAAGCTGGGGATCTTGTGCGGCGGCGGCCCCGCCCCCGGGATGAACTCGGTCATCTCCGCCGCCACGATCGAGGCCCGGAACTCCGGATGGGACGTTCTCGGGATCATGGATGGCTTCCAGCACCTCATCGAGGGCCGGATCGAGGAGGCGCGGCCCCTCTCCATCACAGATGTCTCGAGGATCCATGTCCAGGGCGGGTCGATCATCCGGACCTCGCGGGCCAACCCGACGGTGCGAGACAAGGACGCCGCCGACCCGGACTGGAGGCTGCACGCCTGTCTCGAGTCGCTGCAGAAGCTGGGGATCGACGCGCTCGTGACGATCGGCGGGGACGACACAGCGTTTTCGGCGTCCCGGCTGGCCGAGGCGGCCGGAGGGGGCCTGCGCGTGGCGCACGTGCCGAAGACCATCGACAACGACCTGCCGCTGCCGGGCGGCTCGCCGACCTTCGGCTTCGAGACCGCGAGGAGCGTGGGGGTCCAGCTCGTCAACAACCTGATGGCCGACGCCATGACCACCCAGCGGTGGTACCTGGTGGTGGCCATGGGTCGCTCGGCCGGCCACCTGGCCCTGGGCATCGGAAAGTCGGCCGGGGCCACCCTCACGGTGATCGCCGAGGAGTTCCCCCGCGAAGAGCCCATCCGGCTGTCGCGCCTGGTTGACGTCCTCGAGACCTCGATGCTCAAGCGGATCGCCCACGGCCGCCCCTTCGGCGTTGCGGTGCTCGCCGAGGGCATCGCCCTGCGCCTCCCCCAGGAAGATCTCCACAAGGCCATGCCGGAGGTCGAGCGAGACGAGCACGGCCACGTCCGGCTGGCCGAGCTCGAGCTGGACCGCCTGCTGGCGAAGCAGGTCAAGGACCGCTTCAAGGAGCGAGGGGCGAAGGTCACGGTCGAGGGCAAGAACATCGGTTACGAACTTCGGTGCGCGCCCCCCGTCCCGTTCGACATCGAGTACACCCGCGACCTCGGCTACGCCGCCGTCGACTACGTGAAGCGGGTGCTGGAGGGCGACGAGCCCAGCGGCATGATCACGATCCAGGAGGGGCACGTGGTGCCGCTGCCCTTCGGGTCGTTCAGCGACCCCGAAACGGGGCGGGTGCGGATCCGGCTGGTGAACGTCGAGTCGAACTCCTACCGGGTGGCCCGCGAGTACATGATCCGGCTGGACCGTGAGGACCTCGAGGATCCGGAGAAGCTCCGCCCGATCGCAGAGGCCGCAGAGCTTGCGCCCAACGCCTTCCGCGACCGCTACGGCTATCTAGTGGGATGATCCCGCCGCCAATCATGGTCACCCGGGGTCGTTGAGCCGGATCCGGACCGCGCGGGCCTGGGCGACCGCGGCGACCAGGACCGCGTACCTCGGCTCGGGGACGTCCAGGAAGCGGTCGGCCCGCAGCGTGGCCAGCGGAGCCAGGACGGGCGCGGCGAGGATCGCGTCGACGGCCGCCCGATCGCCGCCGCAGACGAGCGCGTGCAATGCCCGTACCTGCGGAACGAGAATGCGCTCGGCGATGGCCGCGCCGTCGGCGGCGGCCGCCTTGGCCTGGTTGTCGCGCCGGCGCGCGAAGCGCTGCTGCGACCACCCGCCGGCTGCGGTCCGGCCCTGCACGTAATGGGTTTCGACCTTGGAAGCGACCAGCTCGGTGCCGTCGGCGACGCCGACCGCGACGGCCCCTTTGCGCGCGAGCAGCAGCCCGAGCCGCCGCGGCTCGGCATTCACAAGATCATCCAATGTCCGTACGGCCGGAGCCCCGATCGGCGGCTCGAGGTCGGCCGTGGCGCCGTCGTCCGCGACCAGGTGCAGCCCATCCTTCCGGTACGGGCCGTGCCGCTTCGCGAAGTTCTCCAGCCACCGGGGCAGGCGTTCCGGGGCGACGTCGACCCACCGCCCGCCACCCGGCGCCGGTCGCCCCCTCATGGTGTCAGACTACGGTGGCATGATCGGCGCATGACCGAGTGCACCGAGTGCACCGAGTGCACCGAATGCACCGAGTGCACCGAGCGCAGCGAGGGCCGCGAGGGCCGCGAGGGCATGCCGAAGGAGACAGGGGCATGAATAGGGTGGCCCGGCCGCTCGCCGATGAGCTGCTCGATCGGCTGGTCCGGCTCTTCGACGCGGCCCGCGAGCCGGAGCGCGCGGGCCGG
The DNA here is from genome assembly GCA_046724195.1 of Actinomycetota bacterium. Classification (GTDB taxonomy): domain Bacteria; phylum Actinomycetota; class Actinomycetes; order Mycobacteriales; family Micromonosporaceae; genus Actinoplanes. The sequence goes on along the minus strand of JBKOWB010000279.1, from coordinate 8,582 downwards.
ACGGCGGCCTACATGCGGGATCAGTTCGCGTTCCTCGGCTTCTCGTCGCCGACGCAGCGCGCGCTCGGTCGCTCGGTTCTCGCCGGGCTGCCCTGCCCGACCGAGGACGACCTGCGCGCGGTCGCGCTGGCATGCTGGGATCTCGACGAACGGGAGTATCAGTACTTCGCCTGCGGCTGGCTGCGCACACACGTCGACGTGCCGGGACCCGGCTTCATCGAGACCGCCCGCACGCTGATCACCACGAAGTCGTGGTGGGACACGGTCGACTCGCTCGCGACCCGGTTCGTCGGTGGCCTGGTGAAGCGGCACCCGCAGCTGGTCGACGAGATGGACGCCTGGTCGGCCGACCGCGACATGTGGCTGGTCCGGACGGCGATCCTGCACCAGCTGCACTACGGCACCGAGACGGACACGGATCGGCTGTTCGGGTACTGCTCGAGGCAGGCCGGGCACCGCGACTTCTTCGTACGCAAGGCGATCGGCTGGGCGTTGCGGCACTACGCCCGGACGGATCCGGACGCCGTGCGCCGGTACGTCGCCGAGAACCGGGGCCGGCTTTCGCCGCTCTCGGTCCGCGAGGCCACCAAGCATCTCTAGGCCGCTCGGCCGCAGCGCACCCTGGTCACCAGACGCCGGTGGCGAATGTCAGCCGCTGCACGTTCGCGGCGGGCAGAGCGTGAAGCGCTGCGTGTTCTCCTGTCGCCTCTATAGGGGCGACAGGAGAACACACAGTCGCGTCCGCTGTCGAAGCGCGCCCATCACGATCTTGGGCGCCACCAACTCCCTGGGTGCTTAACGCGGCGGGCCTCCGACCTCGCTTGGGAGTTAGTGCCGGAGGCGTCTTCTCGCGCACGAAACGCTAGAACAGCCGGATCGCCAGCACCGCGATCACCAGGCTGGACACCAGCGCGGTGATCAGGCGTCCGCGTTCGCCGGTCAGCAACCGCCCGACCAGCGAACCCCCGCCGGCGATGAGGAGTTGCCAGCTCGCCGACGCGAGGAACGCGCCTAGTACGAACCAGACGCCACCTCCTGCGCCGCCACGCCCCAGGACCAGTGCGGCGAAGTAGACGACCGTAGCGGGATTCAGCAGCGTCAACCCCAGGATTCCCGCGTACGCCCGCAGCGCCGTTGTCGGCCGCTTGCCCGGCTCGGCCGTCCGCGGCTTCCGGAACGCGCTCACCGCCGTGCAGGCCGCCAGGAGCAGCAGTACCCCGGCCGCCGCCCAGCGCAGCGGCGTGGCGATCGGGGCGACGATTCCGGCGATGGCCGCTCCACCGAGTACCGCGATCAGGGCATAGACGCCGTCGGCCGTTGCGGCCCCGAGGCCCGCGGCCGCACCGACGCGCAGCGAAATGCGCGCGCTCAGTCCCGCGATGAGAACCCCGATGGCCCCAACGGGCACGGCGATGCCATAGCCGGCGGCAACGCCGGCCAAGAACGCCGCGCTCATGACAGCGGCTGGGTGACCGCCGTTCCGCCGGCGCGCGTGTGCTGTCGCCCAGCCCGAAGGCCGGCGGCGACAGGGACGGCGAAGGGAATTCTCGGCTTGGTCACGCTCATATGATGGCGTCTCCTCGCGGGTCCCGGCCACCCGATAACGCAGGTAGCCCGGTTCCGGCCCGACATGCCACTAACCTGCGCCGGGTGGCCGCCTTTCCCGCTCGTGCGCGGCACGTTGCTGATCATCGAGCAGACGCTGGCCATGCGGCCGAAGAGCGGAATGCCGGCCGAGGGGCCGCCACCACCGGCGGGTCGACACCGAGACGGCGTCCAGGCGTGCGGCGAGGCTGTCCACCGCCCGGCCATCAGCCGCCTCGCAAGCGGCGGCCAACGCCACATGATCTGGCGAAACGTAGGGGTGGCGCCGCAATGCCGCCTGATGTGAGGCCGCCTCCATGAGCTGTCGCACCGTGAGCGCCGGGGGCAGTCGAGTGGCCAGAGCTGGGTGGCCGATGAGCACAAGCAGCTCGGCAGGTGTCGAGGCCGTCCGAAGGGCCACTCGCACCGGACGAGTTACACCGAACGGCATGGTCGCACATTAGCCCTCGTGGCGTCCGTCTCTCTTCGACGGCGGGGCGCCCGTGCCGGCCGTTCATTCCGGTTCCACCGGATAGGGTCGCGAGCGTGAGTGTCGTCGCTGAGCTGATCCTGATACGGCACGGGCAGAGCGCGGCCAACGTGGCGTTTCCGGAGGCGGACGCGAGGAACCTCCTGGAATCGGGGCTCACCGGTCGCGACGCCGATGTCGAGCTGACGGACCTGGGCCGCGAGCAGGCGAAAGCCATCGGGCACTGGCTCGCCGCGCTGCCCGAGGAGCAGCTCCCCCAAGTCGTGATCACGTCGCCCTACCTGCGGGCGCGGGAGACATGGCGGATCGCGGCCGAGGCGTCGGGGCTGGACCTGCCCGCACCGACGACCGATGACCGGCTGGTCGACCGGCTGCTCGGCGATCTCGAGATGCTCACCCGGGCGGCGATCGCCGACCGTTATCCCGACGAGGCCGGCCGGTGGAAGGCCGCCGGCGACTATCACTACCGGCCGCCGGGCGGCGAGTCATTCGGCGACATCGCCGAGCGCCTGGCATCGTTCCTCGCGGATCTCAATCGCGACCACGCGGGCGAGCGGGTCGTCGTCGTGGCCCACGACGCGGTGGTCCTGATGATGCGATACGTGATCGAGGGCCTGACGTGGGACGAGATCGCGGCGGTGGCCGCCACCGGGCACGTGCGGAACGCCTCCATCACCCGCTTCGACGGGTCGTCTGGCCGCCTCGTCCTCGATAGCTACAACACCGTGGAGCACCTGCCGCCCGCCTAGTCAGGCGCAACCGTGGGGATTTTCGGTCAGCTTCGAACCCGAACTCCCCATAGTCCCTCAAACGTTGAAGCCGAGCGCGCGCAACTGCTCGCGGCCGTCGTCGGTGATCTTGTCCGGTCCCCACGGCGGGAGCCACACCCAGTTGATGCGGAAGTCCTTCACCAGGCCCCCGCCCGGGCCCATCATCAGAGCCTGCCGGGTCTGGTCCTCGATGACGTCGGTCAGCGGGCACGCCGCCGAGGTCAGCGTCATGTCGAGCGTCACGACGTTGTCGTCGTCGACGTACGTGTCGTAGACCAGGCCGAGGTCCACCACGTTGATGCCCAGCTCGGGGTCGACGACGTCCTTCATCGCCTCCTCGATGTCGGCGATCGCGGCCTTGGAGACCGGGGCGCCGTCGGAAGCCTCAGCGGCCGTGGAGACCGCGGCGTCATCGGACGCCGTGCGATCCTGCGAGGCCTCGGCCGAGGCGATCTCTTCCACCGTCTTGTCGGTCATGCCGTCTCCTCCTCGAGCATCCCCTCGCGGCTTGCGCTTACGCCCGCGCGCGCCGCGGCGTCCTTGAACGCCATCCACGGCAGCAGCGCACATTTGACCCGGGCCGGGTAGCGCGCCACACCGGCGAATGCCACCGCGTCGCCGAGCACGTCCTCGTCCGGCTCCAGCTGGCCCCGACTCTGCATGAGCTCGACGAATGCGGAGGTCACCCGGAACGCGTCCGTCGCGGACCGGCCCCGCAGCAGCTCGTGCAGCACCGAAGCGGACGCCTGGCTGATCGAGCAGCCCATCCCGTCGTACGAGATATCCGAAAGAACCGAGCCGTCCACGGCGACCCGCATGGTGACCTCGTCCCCGCACGTGGGGTTGACGTGGTGCGCCTCTCCCGCGTACGGGTCGCGCAGGCCGCGGCCGTGCGGGTGCTTGTAGTGGTCCAGGATGATCTCCTGGTAGAGCTGATCCGTCGTCAACCGAACACCCTCCGCACCTGCTCGACGCCACGGGCCAGCGCGTCGATCTCGTCGGTCGTCGTGTACAGGTAGAACGACGCCCGGGTCATCGCCGCGACCCCGTACCGCGCGCAGACGGGCCGCGCGCAGTGGTGGCCCACCCTCACCTCAACGCCGAGATCGTCGAGAATCTGCCCGACGTCGTGCGGATGCACCCCCTCGACCGCGAACGACACGGTTCCGCCGCGGCCCTCGGACGTTGGCGGGCCGAAGATCCGTACGCCAGGGATGTCGGCGAGCGTCTTGAGGGCGTACCCGGTGATCTCCTGCTCGTGCTGGTGCACGGCCCGCATGTCGATCGCGGACAGGTAGTCGACGGCCGCGCCGAGGCCGATCGCCTCGGCGATCGGTGGCGTGCCGGCCTCGAAGCGCGCCGGCGGCGGCGCGAACGTGGTCAGCTCCATCGTCACGGTCTCGATCATCGAACCGCCACCGAGGAACGGCGGCATCGCCGCGAGCAGCTCGCTACGACCCCACAGCGCGCCGATGCCGGTCGGGCCCAGCATCTTGTGCCCGGTGAACGCGATGAAGTCCACGCCCAGCTCGGTGACGTTCATGGGCAGGTGCGGCACCGACTGCGAGCAGTCGAGCATGGTCAGCGCGCCGACCTCGCCGGCCCGCGCCACGATCCGCGAGACGTCGTTGATCGTGCCCAGGATGTTGGACATGTGCACGACCGAGACCAGCTTGGTCCGCTCGTTGACCAGATCGTCGAGGTTCGACTCGTCGAGGCGGCCGTCGTCGGTCACGCCGAACCAGCGCAGCGTGGCGCCTGTGCGCTGGCATAGCAACTGCCACGGGACGATGTTCGAGTGGTGCTCCATCTCGGAGATGACGATCTCGTCGCCCGGACCCACGCGGAAACGCGGGTCGGCGTCCCGCTGGGTCGACGCGTTGCCGATCGCGTACGCGAGCAGGTTGATCGCCTCGGTGGAGTTCTTGGTGAACACCACCTCGTCCGCCCCGGCCGCCCCGACGAACCCGGCGATCTTGGCGCGGGCCGCTTCGTAGGCCGACGTCGACTCGGTGCCGAGTGTGTGCACGGAGCGAGCCACGTTGGCGTTGTGCCGCTCGTGGTACGCGCGCATGACGTCGAGCACCTGCGCCGGCTTCTGCGAGGTGTTCGCGCTGTCGAGATACACCAGCGGGTGCCCGTTGATCTCCCGGCTCAGGATCGGGAAGTCCGCTCGGACGCGGTCGACGTCGTAGCTCATGCTCTGTCCTCAGGTCTCAGGCGCGCGCGCCGGCCACGTACCGCTCGTAACCCTCGGCTTCGAGCTGCTCGGCGAGCTCCGGCCCGCCCTCCTGGACGATCCGGCCGGCGACGAACACGTGCACGAAGTCCGGCGTGACGTAGCGCAGGATCCGGGTGTAGTGGGTGATCAGCAGCACGCCGGTCGCGCCGGTCGCGCGAACCCGGTTCACGCCCTCGCTGACCACCCGCAGCGCGTCGATGTCGAGGCCGGAGTCGGTCTCGTCGAGGATCGCCATCTTCGGCTTGAGGAGCTCGAGCTGCATGATCTCGTGCCGCTTCTTCTCGCCGCCGGAGAAGCCTTCGTTGACGTTGCGCTGGGCGAACGCGGGGTCGATCTGCAGTCGCTCCATGGCTCCGCGCAGCTCGCCGGCCCAGGTCCGCAGCTTCGGCGCCTCGCCGTCGATCGCGGTCTTCGCGGTACGCAGGAAGTTCGCGACCGAGACGCCGGGCACCTCGACCGGGTACTGCATGGCCAGGAACAGGCCGGCACGGGCGCGGGCGTCGACGGTCATGGCGAGGACGTCCTGGCCATCCAGCGTCACCGTGCCGCGGGTGATCTGGTACTTCGGGTGGCCGGCGATGGAGTAGGCCAGCGTGGACTTGCCGGAGCCGTTCGGGCCCATGATGGCGTGGGTCTCACCCGAGTTCACGGTGAGGTCGACCCCGTGCAGGATCGGCTTCAGCTCGCCCTCGGGCAGCTTGACCGAAACCTGCAGGTCGCGGATCTCCAGGGTGCTCACGGCATTACTCCATTGCTCGGTGTCGAAGAGACGTAGATGCCACCGTCGCGGATCTCGACGGGGAAGGTCGCCACCGGTTCGGTGGCCGGTAGGCCGATCGGTTCGCCGGTACGCAGGTCGAAGCGCGAGCCGTGCAGCCAGCACTCCAGCGTGCAGCCGTCGATCTCACCCTCGGAGAGCGGGACCGAGGCGTGGCTGCACTCGTCGCGTACGGCATAGAACTGGTCGTCGTCGGCGTGCACGATCGCGATGTCGATCCCGTCGACCTCGGCGGTGATCACGCTGCCCTTGGGGATCTCGTCGGCCGGCCCGACAAGTACGAAGCTCACGCTGTGCCTGCCTCTGGCATGCCCTCGTGGCCCTCGCTTCGCTCGGTGCGCTCGGTCACGCCTGTGCCTGCCTCTGGCGTGCGCTCGGTCACGCCTATGCCCGCCTCGGCCAGCCGGGCCTCGATGGCGTCGCCCAGGCGCTCTCGCAGCTCCGCCAGCGGAATCTTGTTGATCAGCTCGGCGAAGAAGCCGCGAACCACGAGCCGGCGCGCCTCCCCTTCGGGGATACCGCGGGACATCAGATAGAACAGCTGCTCATCGTCGAAACGGCCGGTCGCGCTCGCGTGCCCGGCGCCGACCACCTCGCCGGTCTCGATCTCCAGATTCGGTACGGAGTCGGCCCGGGCGCCGTCGGTCAGCAGCAGGTTCCGGTTGATCTCGTACGTGTCCGTGCCGGTCGCGGCGTTGCGGATGAGCACGTCGCCGACCCAGACCGTGTGGGCCGACGCTCCCTGCAGCGCGCCGCGGTAGCCGACGTAGCTGCGGCAGTCCGGCACGCCGTGGTCGACGAACTGGCGGTGCTCGAAATGCTGGCCGGCGCCTGCGAAGTACAGGCCCCACAGCTCGGCGTCGCCGCCCCGGCCCGCGTACTCGACGCTGGTGAACTGGCGGACCAGATTGCCGCCGAGCGCGACCTGCACGTGGTTGAGCCGGGCGTCCTTGCCGACGCGGAACTTGACGTGCTGCGCCTGCACCGCGCCGGCGTCCCAGTCGGCGAGCGTGACGAAGGTCAGGTGCGCGCTGTCGCCCACCACCACCTCGACGTTGTCGGCCAGCGTGGCCGTACCGGTCTGCTCGAGGATGAGGGTGACCTGCGCGAAATTGCCGACCTTCACGTAGGTGCGCGCCGCGGCGGCGTCGCCGCCCTTACCGACCAGCCGGATCAGCACGGGCTCGCTCGACACCGTCTCGGCCGCGACCTCGATCAGGTTCACGCCATCGGCCGAGCCGAAGGCCAGCGCGCTGATCCGATCGAACGGCGTCAGGATGGGCTCGACCTGGGCGGCATCCACGTCCTTGACGGACACGCCGGGAGGCAGCTCGCCGTGCTCGACGGTGGGCGCGGCGCCGGTCAGCGTGGTCGCCGTGACCAGCGAACCCAGCCGCTTGAGCGGGGTGAAGCGCCACTCCTCTTCCAGGCCGCGCAGAGCCGGGAAGTCGGCGACGTCGTAGGAGCGCAGCACCTGCGACTTAGTACGCGGGGGCGCCATGGCCTCGGTAGTCATCTCGTCCTTGCTTCGTGGGTCCGGTTCGCTTGTCAACACCGCGGCGGTCAGCCCACCGCCCCCTCCATCTGGAGTTCGATGAGGCGGTTCAGCTCAAGGGCGTACTCCATCGGGAGTTCCTTGGCGATCGGCTCGATGAAGCCGCGCACGATCATGGCCATGGCCTCGTCCTCGGTCAGGCCCCGGCTCATCAGGTAGAAAAGCTGGTCCTCGCTGACCTTGGAGACCGTAGCCTCGTGACCCATCGATACGTCGTCCTCGCGGATGTCGACGTAGGGGTAGGTGTCGCTGCGGCTGATGGTGTCGACCAGGAGTGCGTCGCACTTGACCGTGCTCCTGGAGTGCGACGAGCCCTCCATGACCTGCACGAGGCCCCGGTAGGACGTGCGGCCGCCACCCCGGGCGATCGACTTGCTGATGATCGTCGAGGAGGTGTACGGCGCGGCGTGCACCATCTTGGCGCCCGCGTCCTGATGCTGACCCTCGCCGGCCATGGCCACCGAGAGCACCTCGCCCTTGGCGTGCGGGCCGGTCATGTAGACCGACGGGTACTTCATCGTCACCTTGGAGCCGATGTTGCCGTCGATCCACTCCATGGTCGCGCCCTCCTCGCAGGTGGCGCGCTTGGTGACCAGGTTGTAGACGTTGTTCGACCAGTTCTGGATGGTCGTGTACCGGCAGCGGGCGTTCTTCTTGACGATGATCTCGACGACCGCGCTGTGCAGCGAGTCGGACGAGTAGATCGGCGCGGTACAGCCCTCGACGTAGTGCACGTAGGCGCCCTCGTCGACGATGATCAGGGTCCGCTCGAACTGGCCCATGTTCTCGGTGTTGATCCGGAAGTAGGCCTGCAGCGGGATCTCGACGTGTACGCCCTTCGGCACGTAGATGAAGGAGCCACCGGACCAGACCGACGTGTTCAGCGAGGCGAACTTGTTGTCGCCGACCGGGATGACCGTGCCGAAGTACTCCTTGAAGATGTCCTCGTGCTCGCGCAGCCCGGTGTCGGTGTCGAGGAAGATGACGCCCTGCTCCTCGAGGTCCTCACGGATCTTGTGGTATACGACCTCCGACTCGTACTGCGCGGCGACGCCGGCCACCAGGCGCTGCTTCTCGGCCTCCGGGATGCCCAGCTTGTCGTACGTGTTCTTGATGTCGTCGGGCAGGTCGTCCCAGCTCGCCGCCTGCTTCTCGGTCGAGCG
>JBKOWB010000253.1:0-4677 GCA_046724195.1 Actinomycetota bacterium | reverse complement strand
TCGCCGAAACCAAGATCGAGGCCGACCCGAATGTGCCGATCATTCGCATCACCCGCGAGTTCGCGGGCACGCCCGAGCAACTGTTCCGGGCGCACACCGATCCCAAGCTGTTCGCGCAGTGGATCGGCCCGAGCTCCCTGGCGACGCGCATCGAGGAGTGGGACGCGCGTTCCGGCGGCAGCTGGCGGTTCGTGTCCACCCGCGACGGGGAGGAACACGCGTTCCACGGCTGCTTTCACGAGGTTCGGCCGGACCGCATCGTGCAGACGTTCACCTACGAGGGCAACCCCGACGGTGTGGCCCTGGAGACGCTGTGGTTCGAGGACCTCGGCAACGGCCGCACCCGGCTGCGCACGCAGTCCCTTGTGGACAATTTCGAGAGCCGGGACGCGTGGCTCAAGAGCGGCATGGAGGTCGGGGTCAACGAGGGCTACGCGAAGCTCGAGGAGATGCTCGCCGATGGCACTGTCTGACCGGCCCGCCGAGCGGCACCGGGAAATCGGCCGGGTGTTCACGGATCGCGTCCGGGGCACCCGGTCATGGGACGTGTCCTCGCCGGTCGCCGAGTGGACCGCCCGGGACGTGGTGCGCCACCTGACGGAGTGGCTCCCCCCGTTCCTCGCCGCCGGCAGCGGCATACAGTTGCCGGCCGGACCGAGCGTCGACGACGACCCGGTCGGCGCGTGGCAGGCGCAGTTCGACGCCGTTCAGGCGCTGCTCGACGACCCGCCGACCGCCGACCTGGTCCTGAGCAACCGGCACATCGGCGAGGTGCCGCTGGACCGCGCGATCGACCAGTTCTACACCGCCGACGTGTTCATGCACACCTGGGACCTCGCCCGGGCCACCGGCCAGGACGACCGGCTCGACTCCGACTTCTGTGCCGAGCTGCTGGCCGGGATGGAGCTGCTCGAGGAGGTCATGCGGTCGTCCGGGCAGTACGGTGCCCGGGTGCCGGTGAAGGACGACGCCGACGCGCAGACCAAGATGCTCGGCTTCATCGGCCGGGACCCGGACTGGACGCCGCGTTGAACCCAGGCCCGCCGATCTTGGCGCAGCACCCGGGAGATTGCGCCAAGCTCTGGCGGACAGGGGACGGTCTGTGACCACGTGCTTCATCACCAGCGTGGAGTTGAGGCGCTGGATGCCGGGCAGCACGGCGAGCGTGTGCACGCCTAGCGGCAGACCGCCGCCTGGTGTGGCGCGGTCCCGGCCGCGATCCGCGGCGCGGCGGTGTGGCTCCCATCGACCAGAAGCAGCCCTCGATCGGTTAACCGGAGGGCTGATCGAACCGTTTGGTGCATATACATTGTGGACTACGACGACGGGGCGGTCTGCGCCAAGCGGCGGACCCACAAGGCCGTCACCCAATGCGACGGTGCTCCGATGGTGCTCGGATGTTCGGCGCCTGACGGGTACGGCACCAGCAGAACCAGCACGCGCACCAGCCGACCGAGGCTGGCGCACGGTTACCCGGCCTGATCGACCAGGCAGTCTGGTCGTGTCGCGCCGCCACCGCGGACGATACGAGACGCTCCCCAGCCACGAGCTCGGCGTCGCCGATGCACCACCAGCGGCTACGCCGCGACAAGCCCGCCGGCCGCGACGAGCCATCCGGCCCGCACCCGTCGGGTGTCGCGGCGCTGCACACCCCCATGGCCGCCGGACGGCAGCGCATCGTCCGGGAACGCGACCGCCCCGAACGGATTGTCGAACCGGGTGATCCGCGGCCGATACGGACCGCCCGGGAACCACTCGTGCAGCGAGTACACCGCCGACACCTGCGGGACGCTTACCGCCCGGGTGCGCACGGTTCAGGCCGGAGAAGCCGTCACCTCGGCGCACACCCTCACCGGTGGCCACCACGACGGCCGGGGTTCCGGTAAGCGCCTGATGAACCTCGTCGATGATGCACGAGTCCCGGGCGCCCACGACGATCGCAACGGCTGCCCGTCCAGCCGATACTTTCCCGCCTTCTCGTCGAGCCGGTCACGCAGCCGGTTCGCCGAGTCGATCCATCCGCGGGTCGCGGCGCCACCGACCATGATCCGGTGTCCTCGGCGACCTGATAGCCGGCGGGCAGCGGCAGGGACCGGAACATGATCTCGGCGGATCTGCTGGAATACACTCCGGCCGGGGTCCCGGTCTCATCCACCGGGGGTAGAGCGTCACGTGCTCGGGCAGGTAGAACGACTCGAAACCCAGGTCGTCGGCATGGCGGGCGATCGCCTTCAGGTTCGCCGGGTCGGTGCCCGCGAAGCCGGTGTTGTAACTGAGGCCGAATTTGATACGTCCAGTGTTATCGCCCGGGGACCTGCTCGCTCCGCACGGATGACGTCCGTTCGGGCCTACGGCCTCCCCAGGCGGGCCTCGATCCAGACCGCGCCCAGAACAACCGGATCTGCCGCGGACACGGCCTGGCGCCGGCTTGGCCCCAGCAATCTCAGCGGACCGTCTGGTCAGCGTCGGGCCGGGTGGAGTGCTCGACCAAGAAGGAGCCCTTCTCCTGCGGGATGGCCGGACCTGCTCGTCGGCCGCCCGCGGGTTGCGTGGCGGCGGGCGAGTGGGTACAGATGCACCGATGACGACGACCGTGCGTGCGGTGGTGGCCGGCGGCCTGGCGCTCACCCTGGCCGCGTGCTCCTCCGGCGAGCCGGCCGTACCCGTGCCCGCCGACACCCGGTCGAGCGGGACCGTGTCGCGGTCCTCGGCCGAGGTGCCGGCGTTGGCCGTCACGACCGTGCGCCCGCTCGCCGGGACCGGCGCGGCGCCGTTCGACGAGACGCGGCGGCTGCAGGCCCCGCCCGGCTGGACGGTCACCGTCTGGGCCCGGGTGCCCGGCGCCCGGCTGCTGGCCTGGAGCCCGGACGGGCGGCTGCTGGTGTCGCGGCCCAAGTCCGGCGACGTCGTCGAGTTGGTCCCCGGCCGAGGCGATGCGGCGCCGACGCAGCGCATCCTGGTCAGCGGGTTGAACCAGCCGCACGGGCTGGCCTTCACCGGCACCACGCTCTACGTGGCCGAGAGCGACCAGGTGGACGGCTTCACGTACCAGGCCGGGGCGGTGTCGGGTAGGCGGGTCGTGGTCGACGGGCTGCCCGACGCGAAGAGCCCCGAGCTGGGCGGGGCCTACGCGCACGCGCTGAAGAGCGTGGCGATCGGCAAGGACGGCGCGCTCTACGTCTCGGTCGGCTCGACCGGCAACGTGTCGGCCCAGGACCGGGACGCCAACCCGCAGCGGGCCGCCATCCTGCGGGTGGCGGCGGGCGGCGGGAAGCCCGCGGTCTTCGCACGCGGCGTACGCAACGGCACCGGGCTGGCGGTCGACCCCGACGGCGGGGTGTGGACCGCGGTCAACCACCGGGACAACATCGGGTACCCGGACGACGGCGACTACGACGGCGACGGCACGGCGGACACGGGCCGGGTTGTGCAGGCGTACGTGAACGACCACCCGCTCGAGCCGCTGGCCCGGCTGGAGCAGGGGCGCGACCTCGGCTGGCCGTACTGCAACCCGGACCCCGACCTGAGGCCGGGCGAGAAGGACTCGCCGCGCAGCTACACCCGGCGGCCGTTCGTGCGGGATATCCAGACCAACGCCGACGGCACGAAGCTCGACTGTGCGGCGCTGCCCCCGGTCGAGCAGGGCATGGGCGCGCACTCGGCGCCGCTGGGGCTGAGCTTCGCCACCTCGCCGGGGCTGCCCGGCGGGTACGGGCCGGGGGCCCTGGTCGGCGTCCACGGCTCGTGGAACCGCAATCCGCCCCGGGCGCCGGAGGTGTCGTTCTTCGCCTGGCGCGGCGGCACTCTCGGCCCGCAGCAGACGCTGCTGACCGGGTTCCAGGGCAAGGACGGCTCGCGCTGGGGCCGGCCGGTCATGGCCGTGCAGGGCCCCGACCGGGTCCTGTACGTCAGCGACGACCTCGCGGGTGCCGTCTACCGCGTCACCGGACCTTGAGGCGCCCTCGGGACCCGGTCTCCGCGCTGCGCCACGCTCTGTGGCTCAGCGGCGCGGTGGGCGGGCAAGGCGACGGTTGCCGGGATCCTGACCGAGCGGTACGTGCTGGCCTGCTGCCGCCACGACGACAACGGCGGGCGCGGGCACCAGGACCGCTGGCCGGGCGCGCAGCTCGCGCACCTCTTCAGCGTCAATGACGTCGGCCACAGAGAGAAGGGCCGGACGCCTGATCCTGGACCCGAACTTCAAGATCGATTTGGCTTTCATGCCGCGAGTCGCTCGCTGTGAGGCAGAGATAGGGCCCGTCGCGCTGCGGGAACGGCGGCGGGCTCGTTACGTTGCGCAGACGCTCTCTGTTCAATCCGGTGAAATCTGAGCGAAGTACAGAGCGCGCGAATTACCCGTTGGGACGTCTCACACGACGAGTGACTGCCTGGTCCAGGGCGGGCGGTGGAACAGCCGGTTGAGGCCATCGCCATGTGGGGTTGGTAATGACGACGTCGCGAACCTGCTCACTGGTACTGCGCAACGACCGTGCATTGCCATCTGCAGGCCGAGACGACCTCGCCGGCGTTGTGCCCGAGCAGAGAGCCCGCCGAGGATCTGGCCCTCTCTGCGTCGACGATGTAACGCGGCGACGAACCGCTGCGACCGTCACAGATGGGCCGGGGCTACCGGGCGTCGCGCCAGCGGGCCGTCAACCGCACCGAGCACCGTTGCTC
>JBKOWB010000255.1:0-3673 GCA_046724195.1 Actinomycetota bacterium | reverse complement strand
AGCGGGGCGCCGCCGCCGCGTTCGTCGTCGAGCACCCGGCGTACCGCTCGCTGCATGGAAAGGGCCGCGCGGACCGCACGCTCGGCGTCGTCCTCGTGCGCGACGGGCGCCCCGAATACGGCCATGATGCCGTCGCCGGTGAGCTTGTCGACGTGGCCGCCGAAGGTCTTGACCGCGCCCGCGAGCGCAGCGAGTACGCGATCCGTAACCGCACCGACACGCTCCGGGTCGAGGTCTTCCGACCAGGACGTGAAGTCGGACAAGTCACCGAAAAGGACTGTGACGATACGCCGCTCGGCCGCGGGTAGCGTGGCCGCGGCGGGCAGCGCGGCCCCGCAGTTGTGGCAGAAACGGGCACCGGGCACGGCGACGGTTCCACACACAGGACAGGTCACAGCGGATCCAACTGTTCCGACCCCGGATGTGATTCCCGCCTCAGGTAATCAAGTTGCGCGCGGGTGGACCACTCGGCCGCGAAGCGTACGTCCGGGGTGATATCGGGATAGACCAGATCGACGACCGCCTCGGGCGTGGTGGCGCCAGCCGCTACCGCGGCGCGGATCTGGTCGAGCCGCTCGCGCCGGTGGGCCAGATACGCCCGTGCGACCTCGGCGCAGTCGTTCAGCGCGGGGCCGTGCCCCGGCAAGAGCATGCGGGGGTACGCCGCGAGCACCTCGAGACTGTTCAGATACGCCCCCAGATCACCGTCCGGCCAGGCGACCACCGCGGTCCCCCGGCCGAGCACCGTATCCCCGGAGAAGACCGCTTCACGCGTGGCGAAACACATGGAGTCGGCGGTGTGCCCGGGGGTCGCGAGGACCTCGAGGTCGAGGCCGGCCAGGTCGAGCTTGCCGGCCGTGAGCGGTTCGCCGTCGATGCAGTGCTCCGGGTCCGCCGCCAGCACGGGCACGCGACCGAGCATGGCCGATAGGCGAGCCGCGCCGTCGACATGGTCGTGGTGGCCGTGCGTGATCAGAATGGCGGCGATCGGCGCGTGCGCCGCGACGGTTGCCAGGTGCCGGTCGTCGTCGGGTCCGGGATCGATGACCAGGCCCTCGGCGGCGCCCGTGGCACGCAGCACCCACGTGTTGGTGCCGTCGAGTGTCATCGGACCCGGGTTGGGCGCGCGGGCGAGCGTTACCCAGCCCGGAAGCCGGTCGACCGGCGTGACGCCCCCCACGCAGGGCATCGTACGTCGTAAAGCACAGCGAAGCTGAGAACCAGCTGTGCGATCCGGTCAAAAACCATCACGGAATCCGAGCAAAACCACACACCTTCTCACGCGACTTCCGCGATCACCTCGACCTCGACCGGGGCGCCGAGCGGGAGCTCCGCCACGCCGACCGCGCTGCGCGCGTGGCGGCCCAGCTCGCCCAGCACGTCGCCGAACAGCTGCGACGCGCCGTTGATCACGGCGGGCTGGCCGGTAAAGCCCTCGGCGGACGCCACGAACCCGGTCAGTTTCACGATCTTGACAACCCGGCCCAGGCCGACCAGCGCGTCGATGGCGGCGAGCGCGTTCAGGGCGCAGGTCCGGGCCATCTCGGCCCCCTGCTCGACGGTCACCTCGGCGCCGACCTTGCCCACATACGGCAGCTTGCCGTCGACCATCGGCAGCTGTCCGGAGACATAGACGTAGTTTCCGGACTGGACGGCCGGCACGTACGCGGCCAGCGGCGGCACCACCTGCGGCAGCGTGAGGCCCAGTTCGGCCAGGCGAGCGTACGCGTCCGCGGCGCCCTCGCCCGACACGGGCGTCGGCGAGGTCATGCGGTCCCCTTGGCTCGTTTCAGGTATGCCACCAGCTGGTCCGGATTGGGGCCCGGTACGACCTGCACGAGCTCCCAGCCGTCCTCACCCCAGTTGTCGAGGATCTGCTTGGTCGCGTGGACCAGCAACGGCACCGTCACGTACTCCCATTTCTGCATCGCGTCCATCCCTACTCGTCGGCTACCGCGACAGCTTAGGGCTCAGGGCGGTGCCGTTTTCGTTAGGCTGAGCCGACTGTGCACACGGGACGACGGAGGCCGATCATGACGCAACCGCCGCGGGGCGGTCCGGACCCGGTGGGCGGCCACCCGGAGCCCGAGCCGGTCCCGTTGCCCGATCCGGATCCGCCGCTGCCGATCCCGCCGCCCGATCCAATCCCGCCCCCGGAGCCGCCGCACGCGGCCGCTACCACCGACTTCCTCGACGGGGACCCGCCGGCCTCGCCGGTCGAGTGGCCGCCGATCGGCGCCTACCCCCGCGAGGAGGGCCATGTCGAGACCCCGGTCGCCGACGAGCCGACATCCGCGCAGCCCACCGCGCTGCTGGATCCGGTAATCGCCGAGCAGACCGCGCCACTCCAGCCGGCCGGTCCGCGTCAAGGAGGCTGGGGTCACCCGGGCATGGGGCCCGAGCCCACTGAGCCGATATGGACCGGCACCCAGGCGCCACCCTGGCCGGTGCCGCTCGCCCCGCCGGCCGATAAGCGCCGTGGCGGCCTCTGGGTCTCCCTGGCGCTCACGCTGATCCTGCTGCTCTGCGGCGGCGGCGCGGTCTCCGCATTTTTCCTGGTCAGCAAGGCCGACACCGGCAAGGGCGCGGCGGACCCGGCCACCGCGGTCAACCGCTTCATGACCGCCGTCTACACCCAGCAGGACGCTGACGTGGCCGGCGAGCTGATCTGCCGGCAGGCCCGCGACAAGAACAAGCTGGCCGCGCGGGTCAACGCGATCAAGAACTACGCCAACCAGTACGCCGGACCGACGTTTCGCTGGACCGAACCTCAGGTCAACCGGCAGACCGACGAGCGCGCAGTGGTCACCGTGCAGCTCACGCTCTCGACCGATGACGAGAAGCAGGCCCAGCAGACGCTGACGTTCACGACGATCCACAAGACCGGCTGGCTGGTCTGTGACGTGGCGGGCTGACCTACCCTTCCTTTCATGGGCGAGCGCGTCAACAAGTGGCCGGCACGGCTGCACGTCGTCACCGGCAAGGGCGGCACGGGGAAGACCACCGTCGCCGCCGCATTGGCGCTAGGGCTGGCCGCCGGCGGCAAGCGCACGCTGCTCACCGAGGTCGAGGGCCGGCAGGGCATAGCTCAGCTGTTCGGCACCGAACCGCTGCCGTACTCCGAACTGCGGATCGCGACCGTGCCGGGCGGCGGAGAGGTCCGCGCGCTGGCGGTGGATCCCGAGGAGGCTCTCCTCGAGTACCTCGACATGTTCTACAAGCTCGGCGCGGCGGGCCGCGCCCTGCGCAAGGTCGGCGCGATCGACTTCGCCACCACGATCGCGCCCGGCATGCGCGACGTGTTGATCACGGGCAAGGTCAAGGAGTCCACGACCCGGTCGGCGGACCGGAAACGGGTGTACGACGCGGTGGTTCTGGACGCGCCGCCCACCGGCCGGATCGGCCGCTTCCTCAACGTGACCGCGGAGACGGCCCGGCTGGCCAAGGTCGGGCCGATCAAGACGCAGAGCGAGGGGGTGGCGTCGCTGCTGCGTTCGCCGATCACCGCAGTGCACGTGGTGACGCTTCTGGAGGAGATGCCCGTTCAGGAGAGCCTGGACGCGATCGCCGAGCTCACCGCGCTGCACATCCCGGTCGGCCGGATCATCGTGAACGGTGCCCGGCCGCCCCTGCTGCCGGCCGGCCGGGTCACGAAGACCGAGCTGCGTCGCGG
>JBKOWB010000344.1:0-8613 GCA_046724195.1 Actinomycetota bacterium | reverse complement strand
GGCCGAGCTGCTGCACGAGCGCGCACCGGTCGCGTTCGGCACCGGCACCAGCGACGACCCGACCATCGTGGTCGACCCGGGCACCCGCTACCAGCGCGTCGACGGCTTCGGCGCGTCGATCACCGATTCCGCCGCGAGCGTGCTCTACCGGCTCACGCCGGTGGCACGCGACCAGGCCATGCGCGCGCTGTTCGACCCATCTGCCGGGATCGGCGTCAGCTTCCTGCGCCAGCCCGTCGGCTCGTCGGACTTCACCGCCGCGCCCGCGCACTACACGTACGACGACGTGCCGGCCGGGCAGACCGACTTCGCGCTCAGGCACTTCAGCATCGACCACGACAAGGCGCAGATCCTGCCGTTGCTGCGCCGGGCCAAGCAGCTCAACCCGGCGCTGTCCGTGATGGCGACGCCGTGGAGCCCGCCGGCCTGGATGAAGACCGGTGACTCGCTGATCGGCGGCCGGCTCATCGACGACCCGGCGGTGTACCGCGCCTACGCGCGCTACCTGGTCAAGTTCGTCGCCGCGTACGCCGCGGAAGGCGTGCCGATCGACTTCCTCAGCGTGCAGAACGAGCCGCAGAACCGGCACCCCAGCGGCTACCCGGGCACCGACATGCCGGTGCGGCAGGAGGCGAAGGTCATCGAGGCGCTCGGGCCCCTGCTGCGCGCGGCCAGCCCGCGGACCAGGATCCTCGGGTACGACCACAACTGGGCCACGCACCCGGGCGACATCGCGTCCACCCCGCCCGGCGAGGACCCGGAGACCGACTACCCGTACCGGCTGCTGGACAGCCCGGCCGCGAAGTGGCTGGCCGGGACCGCGTACCACTGCTACTTCGGCGACCCGAGCGCGCAGACCGCGCTGCACGACGCGTACCCGGGCAAGGGGATCTGGTTCACCGAGTGTTCCGGCTCGCACGGCCCGACCGACACGCCCGAGCAGATCTTCCGCGGCACGCTCACCTGGCACGCCCGCACGATCATCATCGGCACCACCCGGAACTGGGCCAGGTCCACGGCGAACTGGAACATCGCGCTGGACTGGACCGGTGGCCCGCATCTGGGCGGCTGCGGCACCTGCACCGGCCTGCTCACGCTGCAGCCCGACGGCAGCGTCTCGCGGGACGCCGAGTACTTCACGGTCGGGCACGCCGCGAAGTTCGTGCAGCCTGGCGCCGTCCGCATCGCCAGCACCTCGTTCGGCACCACCGGATGGAACGGCCAGATCATGGACGTCGCGTTCCGCAACCCGGACGGCTCCACCGCGCTGATCGTGCACAACGAGAACGACGATCCGCGCTCGTTCGCGGTGTCCGTCGGTGACCAGCAGTTCGCGTACACGCTGCCCGGCGGTGCGCTCGCCACGTTCACCTGGCCGCGCTCGGCCCAGCTGCACTCGCGCTTCGAGACCGTCCCGCTGGTCGGTGCGACCGCGACCGCGAGCCCGCCCGGCGAGACGCCGCAGGCCGCCGTCGACGGCGACGCGTCGACCCGCTGGTCCAGCGGCACGGCCCAGGCGCCCGGCCAGTATCTGCAGGTCGACCTCGCCCGGCCGACGAGCTTCGACCGGGTGGCGATCGACAGCGGCGGCAACCTCGGCGACTACGCCCGCGGCTGGACACTGACCGCCAGCTCCGACGGCACCACGTGGCGCACGCTGGCCAGCGGCACGAGCACCGGCCAGCTCACGAACGTCGACGTTGCCCGGACCGAGGCCCGCTACCTGCGGATCACATCGACGGCCGCCAGCGGCAACTGGTGGAGCATCGCCGACATCCGGCTGTACCGGATCTCTTGACCCTGACCCTGGGTGAGGCTGCACCCTGACACCCGGCGGTGCTCAGGTCCGCCGCCGGGACGGGACGAGGAGGCACATCATGGTCGAGGTCCGCTTGCGCGACGTGCCCGAACAGCGCGTCGTGACCGAGACGCGCAGCGTGGACCAGGCCGCGCTGGAGGCGTGGCTGCCCGGCGCCATGGCGCGGGTCGCGGATGCCGCGCGGCAGGCCGGTGGTCTGCTCGGCGCCGGCGCATGGCCGTTCCTGGAGCGGCCGGACGACGCCCCCGTCTTCGTGGTCGTCTACGAGGGCAACCCCAATGAGGGCGAGACGCCGGTCGAGGTGTGCGCGACGGTCGCGGCCGGCGGCGATAGGACCATCCCGGCCCACCGCGAAGCGTACGTGCGGGTGACCAAGGCCCAGGTGACCACGGGGCGGCTGGGCGGGGTGTACGAGGCGATCGAGAAGTGGATCTCGGACAACGGCATGGTGGTCGCCCGCGCGCCGCGCGAGACCTATTGGACCGACTTCTATGCGGCCGCGGATGGCGACGAGGTCTTCGACGTGGCGTTCCCGGTGAGTTAGGTGCCGGACGACGGGGCGGGGCTGCTGACCATCGGGGAGTTCGCCCGCCGCTCGCGGCTGTCGATGAGAGCTCTTCGGCTGTACGACCGCATCGGCCTGCTCCGCCCCGCGGAGGTCGTGCCGGAGACCGGTTACCGCCGCTACGCGGGCCGCCAGCTGTACGCCGCCCGGCTGATCGCGCTGCTGCGCCGCCTCGACATGCCACTGTCGCAGATCGGCGAGATCGTGCACGCCGCCGGCCCGGACGCCGCCCACCTGCTCGCCCAGTACTGGACCGACGTCGAGCGCCGGCTCGCCGCCCAACGCGACCTCGCGGATCGCCTGGTCGGCAGCCTCGCCGGCGAGATACCCGCGCCGCCCGGGACGTGGCGGGTCGCCGAGCGCGACGTACCCGAGCAGGTCGTCCTCACCGAGCAGCGCTACGTCACCGCGGCCGAGCTGACCTGGATCCGGGACGCCACGGCGCGCCTCACCGCGGTCGCCGACCGGTGCGGCGGCCCGGCCGGCCCCCGGTTCGTGGTGTTCCACCACGAGGTGACCGAGGACAGCGACGGCCCGGTCGAGGTGTGTGTCCCGATCTCACCCGGCATGGCCGATCCGGCCGTGGCGCCGTTGCGCCGCGAGCCCATGCACCGGCTGGCGTACGTCCCGGTGGTGAAGGGCCACTTCGAGCCGCCGCAGATCCTGTCGGTCTACGACACGGTGCATCGCTGGATCCGATCCCACGGCCTGCGCGAGGTCGGGCCGCCCCGCGAGGTGTACCGCTACGCCGCCGACCCTGACGCCGCCGGGCCGGAGGACCTGGTGTGTGACGTAGCTATCCCGTTCGGATGATCACCAATCGGTTTGCGGCCGAGGGCGGTGGGAACAGGCGGGCGGTGACGAACGAGCACCCGACCACGAGCCGCTGGCGGGCAATGAGCGTCGCGCTCGTCGCCGCGTTCATGACGCTGCTCGACGTCAGCATCGTCAACGTCGCCCTGCCCTCGATCCGCAATGACCTGCACCTGAGCTCCGGCGAGCTGCAGTGGGTACTGTCCGGCTACGCGCTGACGTTCGGCCTGCTGCTGGTGCCGGCGGGCCGGTTCGGCGACGCCCGCGGCCGCCGCGACGTGTTCATCGCCGGGCTCGCGGTGTTCACGCTGGCCAGCGCGGCCGCCGGCCTGGCCACCGGTGCGCTCTGGCTGATCACCGCCCGTCTGGTTCAGGGCGCCGCCGCCGGCGTCGTCAACCCGCAGGTGTCGGGCCTGGTTCAGCAGCTGTTCGCACCGCGGGAGCGGGGGCGGCCGTTCGGGCTGCTCGGCGCCACCATCGGCGTGTCCACCGCGGTCGGCCCGCTGCTCGGCGGCCTGCTCATCCAGATCTTCGGCGCCGAGCAGGGGTGGCGCGCGATCTTCTACATCAACGTGCCGATCGGGGTGCTCGCCATCGCGCTCGGGTGGCGCTGGATCCCGGCCCGCCCACCGGGGGAGCAGGCGCGGGAGAGCCTCGACCCGGTGGGTGTCGGGTTGCTCGGCGCCGGCGTCCTGCTGCTGCTCCTGCCGCTGGTGCAGGAGCGCGAATGGCACGGCACGGCCAAGTGGCTGCTCGTCGTGGCCGGGGTAGCCGTGCTGGCGGGCTTCGTGGCGTGGGAACGTCGCTACGCGCGGCGCCACACGCCCGTCGTCGATCTGGAGCTGTTCCGGTTCCGGTCGTACGCGCTGGGCGCGCTCATCGGCACGCTGTACTTCGCCGGTTTCACCACGATCTTCTTCATCTACACGCTGTACCTGCAGAACGGCCTGCACTACACCGCGCTGCAGGCGGGCCTCGCGGTCACGCCGTTCGCGGTCGGGTCGGCGGCCGCGTCGGCGCTCGGCGGCCGGATCGTCAACCGGTACGGCCGCCCGCTGGTCGCCCTCGGCCTCGTGGTGGTCGCCGTCGGCCTGGCGGCCACCGAAGTCGTGCTGTACTTCGTGCCCGGCCACGACGCCGGGTGGGCGGCCGCGTTGCCGCTGTTCGTCGCGGGACTCGGCAGTGGCCTGGTGATCAGCCCGAACCAGGCGCTGACGCTGGAGCAGGTACCGGTCCGGCGGGCCGGCAGCGCCGGGGCGGTCCTGCAGACCGGACAGCGCATCGGCACCGCGCTGGGCATCGCCGCGGTCGGCGCGCTCTTCTTCAACCGGCTCGCACACAACGGCGGCGACTGGGGTCTCGCGTTCCGCGCCGCGCTGCTGGTCACCATCGGCTTCGTGCTCGTCGCCCTGGTCGCGGCCCTATCCGACGTGATCGTGGCGCGCCGCCGTCCCGAAGAACCCGTCGGGTCGGGCGCGCAACCGATCCCCGGGTAACAGTTCGCGATCCGCCGGAACTTTTGCGGACGGGCCGGCGACTCTAGGAAGCGGTGTCGCCGGTCCGGCGGCGCTGTCCCTCAGCGAAGGCGGTTCAGAGTGCTCGCCAGATACCGGGTGATGACGGTGGGTGCCATTGCGGGTCTCGCGGTTGCCGGGCTGGCCGGTCCAGCCCTCGCGCACGTCGAGGTCAGCGCGGACAAGACGCAGGCCGGCGCCACCGACGTGACGCTCACGTTCACCGGCGAGGCCGAGAACCCCAGGGCCGGCATCAAGACCGAACGGGTGGTGCTGCCGGAGGGCATCGCGCCGACCGACGTCACCCTGATCAAGGCGCCGGCCGGCTGGACGTTCGCCCGCCGCGCCGACGGATTCACCGTCGGCGGCAAGGCGCTCAAGACCGGCACCGACGCGGTCTGGTCGGTCAAGATCGCGAAGCTGCCCGCGGACGCCACCCGGCTCTCCTTCAAGACTCTGGAGACGTACGGGGACGGCGAGGTGGACCGCTGGATCGAGATCCAGGAGCAGGGGCAGGCCGAGCCCGACCACCCGGCGCCGCTGCTCACCCTGAAGCCCGCCGCCTCGACCGCGCCCGCGACCCCGTCGGCGGCGCCGAGCACCGCAGCGGTCGCGCCGCCCGCCGCCGCGACGACCGCACAGGCCGAGCCGGCGTCGAGCTCCACCAGCGGCTCCACCTGGTGGATCTGGGTCCTCGTCGTGCTCGTACTCCTGGCCGGGGCGGCCACGGCGATCGTGATGCGCCGCCGGCGCGGCGCCTGACGGGTTCCGCCTCTTCACCGCTCGCACCGCGGGCGGCAATCTGGCTTATACACCGATGTCGATGCGTTACGTAGGATGCGGTGAATCGGGCGTACCGCCCGGACAGCGACGGCTTCCCGGAAAGGGGAGAAACCTATGTTCGCACGGCGGTTCACGGTCGCATCCGCGATCGTGGCCCTCGTCGGCGCCGGCCTCACCGCGGCCACCCCGCAGGCGCAGGCAGCCACCACTGTTCCCCGCTTCGACCACATCGTCCTGGTGATGTTCGAGAACAAGTCGACATCGCAGATCACCAGCTCCAGCGCGCCCTACTTCACGTCGCTCGCGGCGCAGGGTGCGAAGTTCACCCAGTCGTACGCCATCACCCACCCGAGCCAGCCCAACTACATCGCGCTGTTCTCCGGCTCGACCCAGGGCGTGACCAACGACAACTGCCCGAAGACGTTCTCGGCCGACAACGTGGGCGCCCAGCTCATCGGGGCGGGCCTCAGCTTCAAGGGCTACTCCGAGTCGATGCCGTCCAACGGCTACACGGGCTGCTCCAGCGGCACATACCGGCGTAAGCACAACAGCTGGGTCGACTTCACCAACGTGCCCGCCGCCAGCAACCTCACCTATGCCGCTTTCCCGACCGACTACACGGCGCTGCCCACAGTGGCGTTCGTGTCGCCGAACATGTGCAACGACATGCACGACTGTTCGGTCGCGACCGGCGACAGCTGGTTGCGTACCCACCTCGACCCGTACGCCCAATGGGCGAAGACCCACAACAGCCTGCTGATCGTCACGTTCGACGAGGACAACTCGCTGTCGCTCAACCACATCTACACCGCGTTCGTCGGGGCGCACGTGACGGCCGGCTCGTACTCGTCGAAGATCACCCACTACACGGTGCTGCGCACCATCGAGACCGCGTACGGCCTGCCGGCCCTCGGCGGCGCGGCGAACGTCTCGCCGATCACGTACGTCTGGTCGTAGATGTACCTCGCGTCGGTGGACCGCGTCGTCCGCAGCGCGAGTGCCGCCGATCGCGCGAAGCGGGTCGCCGGCAACGTCCTCGCCCTCGGTGCGGTCAGCATGGTCACCGACGTCTCCAGCGAGATGGTGGCCGCGATCCTGCCGCTGTATCTCGCGATCGGCCTGGGTCTCGGACCGGCCGTGTACGGCCTGGTCGACGGCCTCTACACCGGGGCGACCGCGCTGCTGCGCCTGGTCGGTGGCTATGTCGCCGACCGGGTGCGGCAGCGCAAGCTCATCGCCGGCGTCGGCTACTCCCTGTCCGCGGTCGCCAAGGTCGGGCTGCTCGCGGCGGGCACCTCGGTGCCGGCCATCGGGGCGGCGATCATCGCCGACCGGGCCGGCAAGGGTTTACGCACGGCGCCGCGCGACGCCCTGATCACGCTGTCCACATCCGACGGCGACCTGGGCCGCGCGTTCGGCGTGCACCGGGCCATGGACAGCGCCGGTGCGTTCGCCGGCCCGCTCCTGGCGCTCGCCGTCCTGGCCGCGTCCGGGCAGGCGTTCGACGCCGTGTTCGTGACCAGCTTCTGCGTGGCCGCCGTCGGCGTCCTGCTGCTCGTCCTGTTCGTCCGGGACCGGCGCGACACCCGCCCGGCGGTGCCCACCGTCAGCCCGCGGGCCGCGACGGCGCTGCTCCGCCTCGGCCCGGTCCGGCTGTTGGTGCTCGGCGCCGTGCTGCTCGGCCTCAGCACGATCGGGGACGGGTTCGTCTACCTGCTTCTGCAGCGCCGGGAGAACCTCGCGGTCGGGTGGTTCCCGCTGCTCGCGGTCGGCACCAGCCTCGCGTACCTGCTGCTGGCGATGCCGCTCGGCGTACTCGCGGACCGGGTCGGCCGCACAAGGGTGTTCCTCGGCGGCTACGCCGCCCTCGTGGCGGTCTATCTGCTGCTGGCGTCGTCGTGGGACGGCCCTGCCGCGCTGGTCTTCGTTCTCGTGCTGTACGGCGGGTTCTACGCCGCGACCGACGGTGTGCTGATGGCGCTGGCCGGGCCGCTGCTGCCGCCGGCGCTGCGGACGACCGGCCTGGCGCTGGTGCAGTCGGGGCAGGCCCTGGCGTACCTGGTCTCGTCCGTGCTGTTCGGACTGGCCTGGCAGTGGTGGGGCGCGGGCGGCGCGATCCGGGCCGCGGTCGTCGCGGCCGTGCTGACGCTCGGCGGCTCCGGTCTCCTGCTCACCCGCGCCCGGACGGCGGCACCAGCATGAGCGGCCGACGGCGGTGACCATCCGGGCTCGGGCGCTGTTCGCGGTCATGGCGTCGACCTTGCTTCTCTCCGGCGCCGCCGCCTACGTCGTCGCCGCCGGGGACCGCCGGTCCGCCCCGGCCGCGGCGGCCGGTGTGGTCGACGCCGGGCCGGGCGACCGCCTGCTGTTCCGCAGCACGGCTCCGGACAGCTACGGCCGCGTCGCCACGGTCGAGCGGGACGCGCCGGGGGGTGCCCATACCGTCTCCGGGGTCTCCTGCGACCGGGTGTACGCGGCCGCCGGCGCCGTGATCTGCCTGCGCCCCGACGGCCCGCTCGCCACCTACCAGCTGGCCGTGCTCGGCCGGCGGCTGCGCGAGCGCGAGACGTACCCGCTGGTCGGCGTGCCGAACCGGGCCCGCGTGTCGCCGAGCGGCCGCATGCTGGCCTGGACGGTCTTCGTCACCGGCGACTCCTACAACGGCGGCCGCTTCTCCACCCGGGTCGGCATGCTCGACGCCGCCACCGGGGAGACGGTGGACACGCTCGAGTCGTTCGCGATCACCCGCGACGGGCGCCCCTACCGGAGCGTCGACGTGAACTTCTGGGGCGTCACCTTCGTCGACGACCGGCACTTCTACGCGACGATGTCCACGGCCGGGCGGCGTTACCTGGTGTCCGGCGACGTGGCCGCGCAGACCGTACGCACACTCGAGTCCAACGTGGAGTGCCCGTCGCTGTCGCCGGACCGCACCCGGCTGGTGTTCAAGCAGGCGCGCGGCGGCGACCCGGCGAAGGGCTGGCGCCTCACGGTCCTCGACCTCGCCACGATGACCAGGACCCCGCTCGCGGTGGCACGCAGCGTCGACGACCAGGCGGCATGGCTCGTCAACGACACGGTGATGTACGCGGTCCGGCGCGGCGCCCGCGGTTCCGACG
>JBKOWB010000379.1:0-12162 GCA_046724195.1 Actinomycetota bacterium | reverse complement strand
GAGCAACGTCATGCTCGGCGGCGCCGGCTGCCGCACCGGGCGCGGCTGCATCTGACGTACGGGCTGCAGCGTGTACCCCGGCGGCACCTGTATCGCCGCAGGCGCGACGAGCGTGGCGGTGCCGCCGTTTCCGCCGGCGGCGGCTACCGGAGCCGGAACCGGCGCCGGAGCTGGGACCGAGGCTGCGGGCGGCGCCGGAGCTGGGACCGAGGCTGCGGGCGGCGCCGGAACTGGCACCGGGGCCGGCGAGACCGGAATCGGCGCGCCCGGCGTCTCCTCGGAGCCGGCCTTCGCGGGCGCCAGCAAGCCATGGTCGTTGAGGACCCGCATGCCGCCGGTGAGGAAGCGCAGCCCCACGAGCGCGGACAAGGCGAGAATCGCCACGTTGAGGAGCTTGAAGAAGCTGTAGTCGGGCGCCGTGATCAGGAAGAAGAGACTGATCGGCGCGAACGCGACGGCCAGCATCGCGGTGACGGTCAAGGCCACCATCACCAGTGCGAGCGACTGCCGCACCGAAAGCCGCGCGCCGAACACCAGATTGAAGAGGTACAGCGTCGGCAGGCAGATCGCCAGCGTGACGAGGAACAGCAGCGGCAACTTCACCGCCGCGGTCAACGCCATCAGCGCACTGTGGAACGACCCCAGAACCGCGCCGTAACACGCGAGCGCGACGACCGAGCTGAGCGTCATCTGCCCGGTCAGCCGGGTTAACTCCCGGTCTTCCACCACTTGCTGCCACACGCCCTGGCGATCGCGAAGAATCCGCTCGATCACCAACAACCCGGATGCACTAGCCACGCTGCCACACCCTTTCCGCCGTCGACGTCGATACGCCACCGCACCGACGTGTGTGCGGAACGATATGCCATGCCGTCAATAGATGGACATGAGTTAGCGCCAGCCGACGTCGATCCGGTCGCCGCGCTCGTCGAAGAAATGCAGCGCATCCATCCGGACGGAGATCGCCAGCGGGTGGCCGGGCGAGACCGCCGGGTACGGCGCGAGGCGGACCGCCAGCTCGGCGGGCCGGCGGTGGTGGCGACCCGGATCGCTGAGGACGCTTGTCTGTTCCGGATCGCGGCCTTCCGGGCGGTGGCCGTTCGCCCGCTCGCCACGGCCGGCCAGCCGCTGCAGTGCGCCGCCGAAACGGCGGAGCGCGCCGGTTTCGCCGTTCTGCTCCGGAACCGCGCCGCCCATCTCGTCGACGACGATCGCGGTCGCGCCGATGTCGAGGAACGCCAGCGACTCGTGGCCGTGGTGTTCGAGGTAGCGGATCCGGCCCTGCAGGATGTCGCCGGGGGTGTCCGGGGCGACCGGGGTGAGAGCCTCGGCCCGCATGCCGACGACGATCCGCTCGCCGTGGTAGTGCGCGACCGCCCGGGCGCGGATGTCGGTCCACGGCAGGTAGAGCGCCTGCTCGCCGAGGTTCAGGGCGATGTAGCGGTCGAGGTGGACGTAGACCGACGCCTCCAGCAGATTCATCCGGGGCGCGCCCAGAAACGCGGCTACATACAGGGTGGCCGGACGGCCGTACACCTCGGTCGGTGTGCCGAGGTCCTGCAGCACACCCTTGCGCAGGATCGCCACCCGGTCGGCCATGGTGAGGGCTTCGGCCTGGTCGTGCGTCACGTACATGGTGGTGACGCCCAGCTCGCGGGTAAGGCCGGTGATCTCGGCGCGCAACTCCGCACGCAAGCCGCTGTCCAGATTGGACAACGGCTCGTCCATGAGGAACAGGCCAGGACGGCGCACGATGGCGCGGCCCATCGCCACCCGCTGGCGTTGGCCGCCGGAGAGCTGGCTGGGCCTGCGGCCGAGCACGTCGCCGATGCCGAGCGCGGCTGCCACGTCGCCGACGCGTTCGCCGCGCGGCTCGGGTTCGAGGCCGGACAGCTTGAGCGGGAAGCCGATGTTCTCACCGACACTCATGTGCGGGTAGAGCGCGAAGTCCTGGAAGACCATGGCGATTTTGCGGTCACGCGGCGCCAGGTCGAGGACCGGCTCGCCGTTGAGCAGGATGTCACCGCTGGTCGGATCCTCGAGGCCGGCGATCATTCGCAGAACGGTCGATTTGCCGCAGCCGGATGGTCCGAGCAGCACCATGAACTCACCGTCCGTGACGTCGAGGCTGATCTTGTCGACGGCGGTCGTGCCGTCCGGCCAGATCTTGCTGACGTCTTTGAGCGAGACGGTGGACACCCGTCAACCTCCTGGGTTCTGAGCTGCGACGATCGGGGCGTACAACACCCACGATCGGCCCTACTCTGACGAGCCGTATCGATGGTTAGCCATCGGGCGAACGTGCCATTTGCGCAGAGTTACCGAACCATCACGAGCGTCCGGGACCGATTGCCTGGCCAGGGCCTGTAACCGATTCCGAGACACTGTGTGACGAAGAGGACCGCGCCCGAACCGTTATGGTGCGGACCCGCCGAGGAGCACCCTCCGCACCACCCGCTCGGCCGCGCCGCCGTCGTCGAGGTAACAGAACCGAGCCCGGAACGCGGCCCGCGCCGCGGCCGCTTCCGCGCCCGCCCACGCACCGCTCGCGAAAATCTCGAACAGCTCGGCGTCGCTGGTCGCGACTGCGCCGGGCGACTGCGCCATCAGGTCGAAATAGACCCCGCGCAGCTCCTGGTACGTCGGCCAATCCGGCGCGTGGATCACGATCGGACGATCCAGTACGGCGTAGTCGAACATCGCCGACGAGTAGTCGGTGATCATCACGTCGGCGGCTAGGTAGAGGTCCTCGACGACCGGATACGCAGACACGTCGACGATGGCGCCACGCGGCTCCGGATCGTGGACCGCGGACGGCGGCACGTGGAAGTAGTGCGCCCGGACCAGCAGTATCGCGTCGGGTCCGAGCCGCCGCGCCAGCTCGTCCACGTCCAGCACCGGCCGTCCCGCCGGCAACCACTCGCGATGGGTCGGGATGTACAGCACGACGCGCTGGCCCGGGCGGATGCCCAGCTTCTCGCGTACGGCAGCGGTAGCGGCCGGCGTCGCCCCGGCGAGCCGATCGTTGCGGGGGTAACCGACCTCGAGCGTCTCGTACCGGCATGGATAGGCGCGGTCCCACGCGATGGTGGTGTGCGCGTTCGCCGATACGCTGAAGTCCCAGCGGTCGGCCCGGCGCATCTGCGCCACGATGTCGGTGTTTCCCCCGCCCGCCGGGTGGTCCAGCTGATCGAGGCCCATCATCTTCAGCGGCGTGCCGTGGTGGGTCATGACGTGCGTGGTGCCGGGCCGCTTCACGACCCTGTTGGGCCAGTTGACGTTGTTGATCAGCCAGCGCGCCCGCGCCACCGCCCGGTAGTACGCGAGCGTGTTGGTGACCACGTAGTCAGTGCCGGGCGGCAGCGCTTCGACCCGGTTGCGGTTGACGACCCAGACTGTCCGTACGTCCGGAGCAAGCTCCCTGGTCTTGGCCGCTATCGCGGCCGGGTTGCAACTCACGCCGCGGAACCAGTAGGCCGCGAACAGCGCGAGCTTCGGATCGACCGGCCGGCGCAGCTGGACCAGGTAATAGAGGTGGTAAACGGACCTGCGCAGCGTCCCGGCCGTCTTCCGTGCACGCCGCCGCACCCCCGCGCGCAGCTTGCGCCCCGCGTGAACCACATCGACGGCGAACTCCAGCCCTCGCAGGGCCGGGTAGTTCCCGCGCCCGACGAGCCGCTGCCGCAGTCCCTGCGTTCCCGCGAACTCGGGATACCCGCCGGGCGGCAGATAGCGGTGGTACTCCTCGTTCATCCGCCGGAAGAATCGGCGGCGGGACTTGCGGGGCACCCGGTCCGGGCTGCGCAGCACCACCAGGAAGTGCCAGATCATCCGCCGGAAGAGCAGCGGGCGCAGCGCCTCGGCGCGGTCCGAGTACTGGTCCACCAGCGCCAGGGCGTGCGCCCAATGGTCGAAGATCTCGAAATGCCGGTCCCCGAGGGTACGGGTGATCGCGCCCGTACGGCGCTGCCGGTAGTGCACGCAGGTGATCGGCAGCGTGCTGACCCGCTCGGCCGCGACCAGCACGGGATAGGTGAACGAGACGTCCTCATACCAGCCCTGCTCGAACTGGAAGCCGAGCTTGACCAGCAGATCGCGACGGACGATCTTGTTCCAGGCGACGTGCAGGATGTCGAGGATCGGCGGCCACGATTCGAGCGTGAACGTCTCGGGCGCCTGAGCCAGCGCCTGGTTCACATCGCGGGTGACGGGCTCGCCGTCCCAGTGCACCCGGTCGTACCCGACGACGAGTACGTCGGCGTCGGTGGCGCGTAGCCGGTCGGCCACCGCGGCCAGCGACCCGGCGGCCAGCCAGTCGTCGCTGTCCACGAACCAGACGTACTCCCCCGTGGCCTGCGCGAGGCCGGCGTTGCGCGCTTGGCCGAGGCCGGCGTTCTGCGCGAGCGAGACGACCCGGACACGCGGGTCACGGGCGGCGTACTCGGCGAGGATCTCCCCGCTGTGATCGGGCGACCGGTCGTCAACCGCCACGACCTCGATGTCGGTGAACGACTGGTCGAGCAGCGAGTCGAGGCATTGCCGCAGGTAGCCTTGCACCTTGTAGACGGGGAGCACGATGCTCAGCAACGTCATCGGGCACCACCCTCCCGCCGCCAGTCCGCGATCGCGGCGATCAGGAAGCCGCCGCCGACTGCCACCGCGAGCACCGCCTCGCCGAGCGTCGCGACTCCGGCCAGCGCCGCGACCGTCAGCAGCACGACCCGGCCGTCCCAACCGAGCACCGCGCGCGTGCCGGAACCCGCCGGCGCGCCCTTCTCCATCCGGGCGATGAGGTCGTAGTGGCGCAGCGCGAGCGCGAAGAGCAGCCCGAACACCACCGGCGGCGGCACGCTGCCGATCAGGCCGACCGCGACCACGAACAGATACTCGGCGGCCCGCAGCGTCGCCGGCACCAGCCAGTCGAGCGGCCCGCCGTGCCGGGCCCGCGCCGGGAGCCCGGCGGCGAGCACGAGCACGGCGACCGCGACCAGTATCGGCTTCGCGTACGGTGGCCCGCCGATCAGCAGCCAGATCACCAGGGTCAGCGCGGCGAGTGCGGCCACTAGCGCGAATGCCAGCGGCGCCGGCAACCCGGCGCGGCTCAGCACCGCACGGACCAGCAGGCCGTCGTCGCGGTGACGCGACGTGTCGACCGTGTCCAGCACGCCGACGCGCATCGAGACCGAGCGCAACGAGCGCAACCCCAGCGTGTACGCCGCCGCGAGCAGTCCCCAGATCACCACGGCCGCTAGCGCCACCCGCCCGTTGGCGGTCGCCGCCAGCACCGCGATGAGGGCCCACCGCTCGCCGATCGGGAAAACCACGATCCGCTTGAGCCAGTACGCGACCGAACCGGTGTCGGCCTGGACCCGGGTCGACGCCGCGCTCAGCCGGGCGCCGACGCCCGTGGCCGGGGTGGCGTGCGGAAGAGCAGCCGCCCGGTCGTGCAGCGCGCCGTACCAGGCGTCCGTCATGTGCCGCACGGTCTGCAGCAGGATCGCGGTGATGGCCAGCGGCCACGCGTACGGCAGCCCGATCCGCTCGGCGCCGGCCGCGAGCCCGGCGTAGACCGCGTACTCCTTGGCCCGGTCGGCCATCGTGTCGAGCCAGCCGCCCCACACGCCGAACCGCCGCGTGTACCGTGCCAGCTGGCCGTCCACGCAGTCGAGCACGAAGCCCAGGTACAGCAGCACGGCCCCGGCGATCATCGCGGGCCGCGAAGCCTGCCAGAACGCGAGCGCCGCGGCGACCGCGAACAGCACCGACAACCCGGTCACGACGGTCGGCGTCAGTCCCAGCCGCGCGCACCACTTGGTGATCAGCGGTGACCAGCTGCTCACCGCGTACGTGGTGAAGAAGTCGTCCTTGTCCTTGACAGCGAGGCGGAGCCGCGCCGCATCCTCGTCCACGGCGGCGGTCGCGGCCGTCGCCGCGGCCAGCTCGGCGGTCGTCTCGACGCGTTCGGCGTGCAGCAGCCGGACCGGCGTGGCCACCGGCACGAGGCCGGCGTCGAGCAGCGCGGGCAGCAAGGCGTCGACCGCGTTACGGACGTCGGTGGCCACGACCGCGGCGGGTACCCCATCGGCCGCCGGGCCCGTGGCGGCGGCGTGGTCGGCGGCCGCGGCGAGCAACGGTAGATCGACCGGCGCGATGCACATGGCACCGAGGAAACGGATCGTACCGTCCGCCGCGGCGACCAGCCGGCCCCGATCCTCGCGAAGGCCGCCACCGGCACCGGAGATCACCAGCGCGGTGCTCCGCCCGGCCGGCTCGGTGGCGAGCGTCCACAGCAGACTGGGATTGGCGACGAGGTTATCCGCACAGATCAACAGCGGCTCGGCCGACGCGACGGCGATCCGCGCGATGTCGCGCATTTGCCCCGTCACGGTGCCGTCGCCCGTAAGCCGTTCAACCGCTGAAGCGCCCGCCGCGGCGAGCGCGGCGGTCAGGTCGTCGGCGAGCCGGGCGGCGTCGGTCGGATCGAGGGCGTTGCCGGTGCTGGCGGAGAGGACTGCCAGCGTCACCGGACCATCACCGCTTGGCCTCCTCGTCACTGCCCGCAACCAGGCGCCGGATGGGGCCCGGAATCGGACCCTAGGTTAACAGCGCCTGACCAACGGGTACGGGAGCCCCTTACGGGAGCCACGCCCGCAGATCCGCCTGGCGGCCGACGGCGGGCGTGACCTGCGGCCGTACCGTCGAACGTGGTTGCGGCAATCGGGCCGGGACCACCCGTCGAAGGAGTGAGTAACGTGAACAGCCGCCTGTACCGGCCCCGCGACGACCGATGGATCGCCGGTGTGTGCGCCGGCCTGGCGCGCCGTTTCGGGGTGTCGTCCGGCACGATGCGCCTGATCTTCGTCATTTCCTGTCTGCTGCCCGGACCCCAGTTCCTGATCTACATCGTGCTTTGGGCTCTGATGCCCAGCGAGTGAACCCACCGGTGAGCCGGCGCCACGCCATGGCGCCGGCTCATGACCTGGCCTCGCTCACGGCTTGTCGAACGCGACCGTCACCGACGTGTAGCCGAGCCGTGCGAACAGGCTCTGCAGCATCTTCTCCGTGTTGTCCTTGGCCCGCTGGTCGAGCCCGCTCTGCTGGGCCGCCTCGGTGATCCGGCGCTGGGCCTCCTGGTAGACGCGCTGTTGCTGGTTGGGATCGCTGCGGAACGCGTCGCCGATGCGATTGAACAGCCCGCGCTCCTCGGCGACCACGTAGCTGCGCTGCATGTCGAGGGCCGCGGGCGACTGCTGCGGCGCCGGTAGGGTGATCTGCACCGTGTTGTCGTCGTTGTTGACCTTGATGGCGCCCTCGGCGAGG
The DNA here is from genome assembly GCA_046724195.1 of Actinomycetota bacterium. Taxonomy (GTDB): domain Bacteria; phylum Actinomycetota; class Actinomycetes; order Mycobacteriales; family Micromonosporaceae; genus Actinoplanes. The sequence goes on along the minus strand of JBKOWB010000379.1, from coordinate 4,842 downwards.
GAGCCGAAGTCCACATATTCCTCGACGGTGCCGGACCCGACGAAGAGCGTGCGCTTGTTGATCAGGAAGTCCGGCACGTTCTCCTTGTGTTCCTGCAGGTCGACGATCACCTGGAAGGTGCCGTCCGCGGCCACGTAACGGCTCAGATCGCGCATCGACTGCAAGAGCACGGGCTGGCTGCGGTCGGTCGTCTTGTCGGAGAACGGGTTGTCGAAGCTGGGCAGCACATTGATCGCCCGCAGCCCGAGGCAGAGAGCCACCATCAGCGCGAAGACAGCGCCGATGAAGATGAGGACACGCGCGAACCCGCCGATCCGCGACGGCCGTGCGCCACCCCCGGCGCGATCGTCCCCCGGCTCGACGGATGGCGGTGGCGGCGACGCGACCGGCTCCGCCCGGCCGCCCTCGTAGGCCGGGTATTCCTTGGTCGGCTCGTCAACATCCGGTGACTTGGCCATACCCCCACGGTACGGAAGGGGTGCGACAGTCGCGACCGCTCAGCCGCCAAAAGCGTTGAGACCAGTCAATTTCTCACCCAGCACCAGCTGGTGGATCTCGGAAGTTCCCTCGTACGTGAGCACGCTCTCGAGGTTGTTGGCGTGCCGCATGATCGGGTACTCGCCGCTGATCCCGTTGCCGCCGAGGATCGTCCGGCACTGGCGGGCGATCTTGATGGCCTCGCGGACGTTGTTCAGCTTGCCGGCGCTGACCTGTTCGGGGCGCAGCCCGACCGCGTCGCGGCGGCGTCCGAGATGTAGCGCCAGCAGGAAACCTTTCTGCAGCTCGAGCACCATGTCGGCGAGCTTGGCCTGGGTGAGCTGGAACCCGGCGATCGGCCGGCCGAACTGCTCCCGCGTCCGCGCGTAATCCAGCGCCACCGACAGGCAGTCGCGGGCCGCACCGAGCGCGCCCCAGACGATGCCGAACCGCGCCTCGGTCAGGCAGGACAGCGGCGCCCGCAGCCCGCGGGCGTCGGGCAGCCGGGCCGAATCGGGCAGCCGGACGCTGTCGAGCGTGATCTCGCCGGTGGTGGACGCGCGCAGCGACATCTTCCGCTTGATCTCGCGTGCGGCGAAGCCCTCCGCGGTCGTCGGCACCGCGAAGCCGAGGACGCCGTCCTCGGCACGGGCCCAGATCACCGCGACGTCGGCGACCGGCGCGTTGGTGATCCACATCTTGCCGCCGTCGAGCACCCAGCCGTCGCCGTCGCGACGGGCGCGGGTGGCCATGTGTGCCGGGTCGGAGCCGTGATCGGGCTCGGTCAGCCCGAAGCAGCCGATCAGCTCGCCGGCCGCCATGCCGGGCAGCCAGCGCTGCTTCTGCTCCGGCGAACCGTACTTCCAGATCGCGTACATGGCGAGCGAGCCCTGGACCGAGACGAGCGAGCGTACGCCGGAGTCGGCGGCCTCGAGCTCCATGCAGGCCAGCCCGTACGAGACGGCGGACGCCCCGGCGCAGCCGTATCCGGTCAGGTGCATGCCAAGCAGGCCGAGCTTGCCGAACTCGAGCGCCAGCTCACGGACCGGCGCCTCCCCGCGCTCGTACCAGTCGGCCACGTAGGGCCGGACACGGTCGTCGACGACCCGGCGGGTGAGGTCCCGGACGTCGCGTTCCTCGTCGGTGAGCAGCGAGTCGAGATCCAGGATGTCGAGAGGTTGGGTCACCCGTCCACCACCAGCACACGGGCGTGGATCTGGTTGCGTTGCTGCAGGGCGGCCCGCAGCGCGCGATGCAGGCCATCCTCGAGGTAGAGGGAGCCTTGATACTCGACGACGTGCGGGAAGAGGTCGCCATAAAACGTGGAGTCCTCGGCGAGCAGCTTGTCCAGAGCCAGCTCGCGCTTGGTGGTGATCAGGTCGGCGAGCCGGATGGGGCGAGGCGGAATCTCCGCCCACTTCTTGAGTGTCGTGTGGTGATCGGGGTACGGAGCTCCGTCCCGTACCGCTTTGAAGATCACGACGGCACGCCCCCTTCCGTTGCCGAGCCGTACTTAACCAGCCCACCGGCCATGATGCACCACATCGTCCACCGGGCGATGCCCCCGACGCAGTGATGGTGACTTCTTGTCAGAGGCACGGTAGCCCACCGTAAGCGCGCCTATCGGGGTGAACTCGTCGGGCACGCCGAAGGCGTTCTTGAATGTCCGGATCGTCGCCACCGGCAGGCCGATGAAGCAGGAGCCAAGACCCTCGTTCACCGCTGTCAGGTGCATGAGCAGCGCGGCGAACCCGGCGTCGATGTCCCAGTACGGTACCGGCCAATGCGATTCGTCCCGGTCGGTCCAGCCCTTGTCGGCCTCGGCATACCGGTCCAGGTAGACCGACTTGTTGGACAGCGCCACGATGATCAGCGAGGCGGTCCGCATCCGATCCAGCCACGTTCCCTTCCAGGCCTCGTCGGTCGGCGCGTCGCCGAGATCGCCTTCCGTCGTCGAGGTCCAGTACAGGTCCCGGTCCTCGGGCTTGGTGAGCACCAGGAAACCCCAGCCCTGGGAAAAGCCGGCCGATGGCGCCCGTAGTGCGTGCTTGATGATCTTGTCCGCGATCTCCGGCGGTACCGGCCGATCGGGGTCGTAGCCCCGCACCATCCGACGCCGCCGGACGACCTCGTCGAACTCCATGGTCAGGGCCTGATCCCCCAGGATGCGGACCAGGTCTGCCCGGGCTCGAGGACGATCACGTCCCGGCCCGAGCGGAACGCGTCCGGCGGGCAGGTCATCGGCTCGATCGCCACGGATCGGCGGTGCCGGGCGCCGTGCAGCGTGTCACCAGTGAAGATCTGCCACCACTTGAAGTTGGCGTCGCCCCACACTGTCACGCTTTGCGCGCCGTGCGGGGAAGCGATCGTGACCGCCGAGCCGCCGTCCGCGTCGTAGTCGATATCGCCGAACGTCGTATCCAGCACCGCGTCCCCGATCCGCCGAGGCTCGGTGAAGTCGTACTCGCTCCCGGCCACCTTGACCGCTCCGATCGGCAGCAGCCGGGTGTCCGCCAGCACCCGGCTACGTCCCGGCACCTTCAGCAGGATGTCGTCGACCGCCACGCCGGTGAGCTGCACGTACGGGTGCACCGAGTATCCCCAGGGCGCATTCGCGTCACTCGTGTTGGTGACGCTCTGATCGCAGCGCAGCCCGTCCGCGGAGACGCTCCACCGGGTCCGCAGCGCCAGCGACCACGGGTAGCCCACCTGCGCCGGCAGGTCGAACTCCAGCGTCACCGCGTCCGGCGACTGCTCCGCGACCCGCCATCGCGCCCAGTTGACCAACCCGTGGATGGCGTTGTGCCGAGCTGGTTCGGTGAGCGGCAGCTGATACGCCGTCCCATCGAACGTGAAATGCCCGTCGCGGATCCGGTTCGGCCACGGCGCGAGGATCTGCCCGGCGGACGCCGGCGACAGCTCGTCAGCCGCGAACCCGTCGAGAATCTCCCGGTCCCCCGCGGCGTAGCCGCGCAGCACGCCGCCGACCTCCACCACCACGGCCCGATGGCCCTCGGCCTCGATGGCCCACTGCGTTCCGGATTTCGCGGAAGCGACGCTAGTCATGCCCGCGACACTAGCGGGTCACCGATTCGTTCCCTGGCGGCCGGTGGCTTCGTTCCCCGGCGGCCGGTAGCGCAGTAACGCCGGGAACGTCGACGCCAGCACCACGGCCAGGCCGGCTGCCAGGAAACCTCCGCCCGCCCACGACGCGGTGGCCCCGGTAAGGCTGGCGGTGGCGCCGGCCCGCAGGTCGCCCAGGCGAGGCCCGCCGGCCACCACGACGATGAACACACCCTGCAGCCGTCCGCGCAGCCGGTCGGGCGCGAATGTCTGCAGGATCGACTGCCGGTAGACCGCGCTCACCAGGTCGGCCGCGCCGCCGACGGCGAGCAGCAACACCATCAGCACGAGCGACTGCGCGAAGCCGGAGAACCCGATGGCCAGGCCCCAGCAGACCACCGCGATGACCAGGGCGACACCCTGCCGCCGGACCCGGCCGATCCAGCCCGACGTGAGGCCGCCGACCACCGAGCCGATCGCGATCGCGGCGAACAGCCACCCCACCGCGGAGCCACCGCCGAAGCGGTCCTGGGCCACCTCGGGGAACAGAGCGCGCGGCATCGCGAAGACCATCGCGATGATGTCCACCCCGAAGGACAGCATCAGTACCGGCTTGGTGATCAGGAAGCGCAGCCCGTCGATGATGCTACGCAGGCCCGCGGTGGGCCGCTCCGCTCCCTGTTCGTGGAGGATCGGGGGAATCGGCGGCAGCCGGTAGGTCGCCCAGAACGTCACCGTGAAGAGCAGGGCGTCGACCGCGTACGCGACGATCACGCCCGTACCGGTCGAGTAGGCGCCGAAGATCAGGCCGGCGGCCAGCGGCCCGAGAACGCCGCCCGCGGTTGTGGTTGTGTAGCCCAGCGTGTTCGCCGCCGGAACCATGCCCCCCGGGACGATCCGCGGGACGATCGCCTGCCGCGCCGGCGAGCTGATCGCAGAACCCGCCGCCTGTACGGCGGTCAGCGCGAGCAGCAGCACGCCACTGTTCACCCCGAGTAGCGCCTGCACCAGGAACCCGAGGGTGGACAGCCAGGTCAACGTGGAGCTGGCGAGCAGCAGGCGGCGCCGGTCGACCACGTCGGCCGCGGCGCCGCCCCACAAACCGAAGATCAGCAGCGGTACGAGGCCGGCGACGCCGAGCAGGCCCACCCATGCCGACGAGTGCGTGATGGCGTACATCTCCACCGGCACGGCCACACTGGTGAACTGGAACCCGAAGAACGAGGCGCCGTTGCCGATCCACATCCGCCGGTACGCGACGACGCTCAGCGGCCGGGTATCGATCACCCAGCTGCTGTGCCT
>JBKOWB010000318.1:0-11684 GCA_046724195.1 Actinomycetota bacterium | reverse complement strand
GCGGAGAGCCTCGTGCAGGCTGCCGACCTCTCCGCCGGCTCCCGCGTACTCGACGTTGCGACCGGCAGCGGCAACGTCGCGATCGCCGCCGCACGCTGCCAGTGCCGGGTCACCGGCGTCGACTACGTGCCGGCGCTGCTCGCCCGCGGGCGTGAGCGCGCCGCCGCCGAGCGCTTGCCGGTGGAGTTCGCCGAGGGCGACGCCGAGGCGCTGGACTTCCCCGACGCCGCGTTCGACGCGGTGCTCTCCGTCATGGGCGCCATGTTCGCACCTGACCAGGAGCAGACCGCCGCCGAGCTGGCGCGGGTGTGCCGCCCCGGCGGCACGATCGCCTTGGCGAACTGGACGCCGGACGGCTTCATCGGCGAGTTGTTCCGTACGATCGGCCGTCGCGTCCCACCGCTGCCCGGCCTCCGTGCGCCGGTCGAATGGGGCGGCGAGTCGCGCTTGCACGAGTTGTTCGGCGACGCGGTCAGCGACATGCGGGTCACGCCGCGGGAGTTCGTGATGCGGTTCACCTCGCCGGAGGCGTTCGCCGACTACTTCCGGGCCAACTACGGCCCGACGCTCAAGGCGTTCGAGGCGCTGGACGAGGTCGGCGGTAAGCAGCTCTACAGCGACCTCGTCGACCTGGCGGCGCGCAACAACATTTCCACCGATGGCACGCTGCGCATCCCGCAGGCGTACGTGGAGGTCATCGCCACCAGAGATCATTAGCTGCTCAACTGAAGCGCCGGACGTAGCGGCGCTGCCACGGCGTCTGGACCGCGTGCCGGTGGTAGTTCCGCCGCACGTACGCGATCGCGTCGCCGGCCGGTACGCCGTCGAGGATCGCGAGGCAGGCGAGCGCGGTGCCGGTGCGACCGATGCCGCCCCGGCACGCGAACTCGACACGCTCCTCCTCGGCGCGGCGCCAGGCGTCGCGGAGGACCTCGCGTGTGGAGACGGGATCGCCGGGCAGCCAGAGGTCGGGCCAACGCACCCAGCGGTGCTCCCAGCTCACCTCCGGCGGCGGGAAGGCCAGCAGATAGACGCCGAACGCCGGCGGGTCACCGGGCGGCATCGGGTTGCGGAGCCCACGGCCGCGCACGAGGCGGCCGGACGGCAGCCGCAGGATGCCCTGTCCGCCCGGTTCCCAGGTCGCGGCCGTGTCCGTCCCTCCGTCCTGTCGAGCGACGCCGGCCGTCACCGGAAGGTGCGGCCGGCCCGCAGACGGACCAGCGATGGATTACTCCCGGCCAGCAGGGGGAGCGCTGAGCCGGACCGCCTCGACGTCTCCGGTCAACGCCAGCCGGCCGGCCGCGTACGGGATCAGCAGCGTGTCGCCCCGGCTCACCACCACCCTGTCGTGATCTCCGGATAGGACGCCCGAACCCGCGGTGACGACCACGACCGAGAACGCCGCGTCGAGCCGGTCCTCCGGGCGCAGGCGCTCGACGGAGAAGAACGCCTCGGCGGCGGCCGGCAGCAGCCGATCGGTGCCGCGCAGCTCGGCGATCCGCTCGTGCGTCCACGTGCTGCGGTCGACACACTCCAGCGCCAAGTCGTACCCGAGTTTGAGATGGCCGTCGGCGGTTCCGTCGAGCGCGAAGCCCTGGTACTCCAGCAGGACCGAGAAGTCGGTCGGTTCCTGCACCTCGATCAGCAGGACGCCGGGGCCGATCGCGTGCGGTACGCCCGCCGGGCACAGCACCGCATCGCCGGCGCGGATCGGGATCCGGTTGGTGGCCGCGAGCATCTCGTCGACCTTCTGCTCGTTGACCCAGCCGGCCAGCTCCGCCCGCTCGACGTCGCGGTGGAACCCTAGATGCACGAACGCGTCCGGCTCCGCGGAGACGATCACCCAGGCCTCGGTCTTGCCGTAGGGCGATGCGAGGTGGGCATGGGCGAACCGCCGGTCCGGGTGTACGTGCAGGGGGAGCCGCTGTCCCGCGTCGAGCAGCTTGACGAGGATTCCGGTTTCGGTGCGGTCCGGTCCCAGCCACCACGTCGGGTCGTCGCCGATCGCCTCGGCAAGCACCCGCCCGTCCGGCAGCACCGTCAGCCCCGACGGCGCGAGCCCGAACCGGCTGGTCGTGGACGCGATCCAGTCCTCGGGCCGGTCGGGCAGCCCCGGGTCGCGCCGGAACGCCGCGATCCGGCCTGCGCCCCGGTAGAACGTCTCCGGCTGGTTGGCGGGCAGAGCCAAGATCGTCATCGCAGCTCCCTCCAGATGTGGCGGCCCCGGCGGAGCGGTCGAGGTCGGGGTCGAGGTGGTGAGTCCCTAACCGGGCGGGGTCACGGCGACCTGCATCTCGGTCACCCACTCGTCGAACGCGCCGGGCGGGCAGTGCAGGTACACCTCGCGGGCGTAGCCGGGTCCGACCGTCCGGTATCCGTTCTCGTCGATCCAGTTCGCGATCAGCTGGCCGGTGCGGAAGGCTTCCGACATCGACCCGTGGTGCAGCAGGGCGGCGGCGTACGCGACCGGCGGCAGGTCCACGACGTCGAAGCCGGGATCGGCCGGCGGCGCACCGGCGAACGGGAACGCCGCGTGCACGGTGATCGATTCGTCGCCAGGGCCTTTCGGCGCGGGCAGATAGTACGCGAGCGGCGCACCGGTCATCCGTACGCCGGCGGCCTCCATCCGGTCCATGAGCTGCGGATACAGCGGGCTCAGCGCCTCGGTGATGTCGGGCCCGTCGTAACTGGAGGCGGGCGCGGACAGCTCGACGACGCGGACGGCCGGGACGCTCTTGAGAACGACGTCGCCGGTGTCCATGTGTCCCTCGGTCTCGATCATGCGGAGCCGCGCGTCGACCCGGGCCAGCCGGTCGGTGTCGTCGGCCAACTGCGCGGCCAGCTGGGCCCGGCGCAGCCGCAACATGCCGCGCAGCTCGCCCACGTCGACCTTCTCATCGATCATCGCCTGCACCTGCTGCAGCGTGAAGCCCAGATCCTTGAGCGCGATCACGCGGTTGAGCAGCGACAGCTGGGCCGCGGTGTAATACCGGTACCCGGACGACGGGTCCACGTGAGCGGGGCGGAGCAGGCCGATCGCGTCGTAGTGGCGCAGCATGCGCACCGACACGCGGCCCAGGCCGGCGAAGGCTCCGATGGTGAACACGGCGCCAGACTCAGGTACCCGACCCGGTACCGTCGCCGCCGCCCGATCCGGTCGTGCTCGTGTCGGTGGGCGTGGGCTGGTTCGTGGTGGGTGCGGTCGTCGGCGCGGTGGTCGGTGGCGTGGTGGTTGGAGCGGTCGTCGGCCTCGTCGTGGGCGGATCCGACGGCCTCGCCGACGTCCGGGGCGGGTTCGACGAGGGCCGGGCGGTCGCACCGTTCGGCTTGGCCGTATGGCTGGCCGGAACCGATGCCGGGGGTGGCGCTTGGTTCTCGGGCGTAGCGGCGGTCGAGGCGGACGGCTGGTTGATCGGGCTCCCGCCCGGGGTGCCGTTGTTGTCACCGAAGAGCGCGATCGCCAGCGCCAGGCCGCCGGCCAGCAGCAACAGCCCGACGACCGCCAGCAGCACCGCGAGCTGGCTGCGCGGGGTTCGCTTGCGACCCGGCGGCATCGCGGGAGGAAGGTCCCCTGGCAGCGGCGCCATCCGGGTCGGCGGAGCCGAGCCCAGTGGCATCGGACTCAACGGCGCGGGGCCCAGCGGCGCGGTCGCCGCCGTGGCGGTGAGCGCCTTCGAGTCCGTTGACCCGCTCGCCGCAAGCGCGGCCGCGGCGAATTCGGCGGCGCTCGCGAAGCGGTCCGCCGGATGCTTCGCCATGGCCCGGTCGATCAGCGCGCGGACCGGCGGGGGCACGTCGTCGGGCAGGGGATCCGGTTCGTCCTCGAGGTGGCGCAGCGCGACCTGCAGCGCGTTGTCGCCGTCGAACGGCGGCCGGCCCGCGATGCAGTGGTACGCGACGGCGCCCAGCGCGTAGATGTCCGTGGCGGGCGTGACCCGGCCCTTGGCGACCTGCTCGGGCGCCATGTAGAGGGCGGTTCCGACGATGGAGTTGAGACCGGTCATGCTGGTCACCGCGTTGGACCTGGCCACGCCGAAGTCGACCAGGATGACGGCGCCGTTCGGCTTGACGATGAGGTTGCCGGGCTTGACGTCGCGGTGGATCGTGCCGTTTTCGTGCGCGGCGTGCAGCGCGTCGGCGGTCTGCGCCACGATCGACATGGTCTCGGAGACGGTCAGCCGGCCGGCCTCCTTGAGCCGGGTGGAGAGCGGCTCCCCTTCGACGTACGCCATCACGAGGTACGCGCAGTCGTCGTCGGCCGAGTCACCGGCGCTCGCATAGTCGTACACCTCGACCACGCCGGGGTGCCGGAACGCCGCCATCATCCGGGCCTCGCCGTAGAAGCGGGCCGCGAATTCGGGGTCGGCCAGCATCGCGGGACGCAACACCTTCACGGCGACGACCCGGCCCAGCACCACGTCGGTGCCGCGCCACACGTCGCCCATGCCACCGGCGGCGACGCGCTCGTCCAACCGGTATCGGTTGTCCAGAAGGTGTCCTGAACTGAGCACCAGCGGACCTTATCTAATCGGTTGCCGCGTCGAGTCCGTCGAAGCGGCAAAGCTGAAGGACGCTCAACTGTAATCGAGTCGTCGTTACCGGCGGGTCAGCGGCGGAACGGGTCGCCCGGCCGCCGAATCGGCGATGAGCTGGGCGAGCCGCCGTTCCCGGGTCTCGGCCCGCTTGGCAGTGATCACCCAGTGCGCCGCGGCCCGGCGGTACGACGAAGCCTGCGCCGAGAACCACTCCCAGGCCGCGGGCACCGCTTGCAGCCTGGCTATCTGCTCGCCGTCGAGCTCGGCCCCGGTGGGCTGCTCGTACGAGTATGTCGCCACCCGATCAGGTCGGCGCGACTCGAACGCCCGCAACCCGGCCGGGTACATCAGGCCCCGGTCGGTCAGCTCCGCGACCTTCGCCACGTTCACCTTGCTCCACACGCTGCCCCTGCGGCGCGGTGTGAACCGCACCTGATATCGCTCATCGTCGATGCGCTGGCCGACGCTGTCGATCCAGCCGAAGCACAACGCCTGCTCGACCGCCTCGCTGTGCTTGATGCCCGCCTTGCCGGCGCCTTTCTTGTAGTACCCCACTAGCAGCTCGGAAGCATCCTCGTAGTGTTGTTCGAACCATGCGCGCAGCTCGGCCGGAGTGGCGAAGAACACGGGCTCCATCGCGCCAGCCTAGGAGTGGTCCCGCGGATTCGGGGACCGGCGGTTCGCTCAGTTGTCGTACGTCGGTGTGACGACGACGGCCGTGTCCGCCAGCTCCAGCTCCTCGTTCTCGGCTTGACGCTCGAGCGCGGCTCGCGCGGTGGTCGCCGCGGCCCAGCCGAGCGCGGCGCCGAGCAGGCCGAAGCCGGCAAGGAGCCCCCACGGCAGGCCCGGTTTGCGGCCGGCGAGCGCGTTGGCGGCCGCGTTGGCTCGCACCCATGCCTCGTCAGCGACCGAGTTGACCCTGGTGCTCGCCCGGTCGGCCAGCGTCGTGCCTTTCCGGCTCGCCTTACCGGCCAGCCCCGAACTCTTCCCGCTGACCTTGCCGGCGAACTCGGATGCCTTCGAGCTGGCCGCCTCGGCCGTGTACCTGCCGGCGTCCCGGGCGCTCTCGCCGGCCGCGGCCATGGCGGACGTCAGGTAGTCCCACGCCTCGGCGGCGGTGCGATCGGCTTTGCTCTTACGGGAGAACATCGTCACATACCTCCTGCGGTGTGCCGTTCCCTTACCTGCCCCGCGCCGGGCCTCGGCAAACGTCCGCCCCCCGACCCGGCTGTCGGATGTGGACACCATCACGTTCACGTCGAACGACGGACGTCGGTGGGTAGGGTTGTGCCGATTCATACTCGGCACACAGGTGGTTGTCAGGTTCGGTGCCTAGCCTAACGAGCGGTTACACCGGACCTGCGGGGGCCAGCCAGATCGGCCCCAAGCAGCGGGCAGATGATGACGCGGCACTACGCTGCGTCGCGGCCCGCGCACTGACGACGCTCGGGTTCGTCGAGCGGTGGAGGTAGTGGCGTGACGCTGTCGATAAAGACGTCGACACTGGCCAGCGGTGCGGTGGAAGTCTCGCCCGAGGGTGAGATCGACGTCGAGAACGCGTACGGGATCCGCGAGGCGGTGGCCGGGCAACTCGCCGGGCCGCGCCCCAGCCGCATCGAACTCAACATGCAGCACGTGACGTTCATAGATTCCGTGGGTATCAGCGCCCTCGTCGCGGCGTTCCAGCTGGCCAGCGTCGGCGGCGTCAAGCTGGTCGTCACCCGCCCCAGCCGGTTCGCGCACCGCCAGCTCTGGGTCGCCGGCCTGCTCGGCCTGTTCGGGTCGCCGGCGCCGTGGGGCGACTCCGGCGAATCCGACACCGAGTCGTCGGTATCGGGGCCGGCCGTGTCGGGCGCCTGACCGCGAGTGATGTTCACGTTAAGCCTTCCTGTGGCGGCTTGTCGCCGCTTGCGCCGTGCGGAATAGTGCCCACTCGTGGCGCGACTTCCGATGGGCACCGCCATCCTCCGGCGGTACGTGCTGATCGGCGCCATCGGTCAGGGCGGCGTCTCGACGGTCTACGCGGCCGTGGACGCCCGGCGCGGACGCATGCTGGCCGTGAAGGTGTTCGCGCCCACCCTCGACTCCAATCCGGCCGCCCGCGACGACGTCCGCCGCGAGGCGGTGATCACCGACCGGCTCCGCCACCCGAGCGTGCCCCGCGTCTTCGAGTACGGTGAGGCTCCGCTGCCCGACGGCACCGTGGTGCCGTACGTGGTGCTCGAGCTGCTCTCCGGCGTTCCGCTCGTCGACCGGCTCGCCGGCGGCCCGCTGGCCTGGCCCGAGGCGGTCCGCATCGCGGCGACAGCGGCCGACGTGCTCGCCGTCGCGCACCGGCGCGGGGTCGTGCATCGCGACCTGAACGCCCGCAACATCATGTGCACGCCGGAGGGCATCAAGATCATCGACTTCGGGCTGGCCACCGCCGCGCTGCGCACCGGCGACACGGGCCCGCACCCGATCGTGGTGCGCGCCGCCGCTCGCCGACCCCGGCCCCCTTCGCACCCGAAGACCGCGTTCGCCCGGCCCGCCGACGATGTCTACACGCTCGGCGTGCTGCTGTACGAGATGCTCACCGGCCGCTCGCCGTACCCGCCGCGGGTCGCGGCCACGATCCTGGCAGCGGGCCGTGTCGGCCACCTCGCGCCGACGCCCGTGCTGACGGTCCCGGGCCTGCCGGTCGAGGTTCGCGACCTGGTCCGGGCATGCATGGCCAAGGCCCCGGAGGACCGGCCGACGAGCGCCGAGGCCGCGCTCGCGCTGTGGGCCATCGTGGACCGCGACGCGGTATGGCTGCCCGAGCCCTCGTACAACTGAAGCTCCTACATCGCCGGGGGCTGGACGTGGATCGTCTCCAGCTGTAGCCGCACGTCGCGGGCCTCGCCGGGGGCGCGAATCGGCGTCACCACCGCATAGCTCTCGGCCAGGGCCGCCAGGTCGGTGCCCGGCTCCAGTCCCTCGTCGGCCGCCTGCACAACGGTCCGCACGAAGCCCTCGCCAGCCTCGGCGATGCTGATCTGCACCTGGCCGAACCGGGCCAGCCGTGCCCGGCGCAGGCCGCGGATGCCGTCCGCGTGCAGGTCGGGCACGTTGAGGTTGAGTACGGTCCCGGCCGGCGTCTGAGTGAGCGTGGGCAGCAGCCGTACCGCGAGATCGGCCGCGCTGCCCCAGTGCCGCTGCTCGTCCTCCTGCTCGTCGATCTCGGCGCCCCCGCTCGCCGCGGACGCGGTCGCCAAGGTGAGGACGTCGAGCGAGACCGCGAGGCCGTGCAGGCCGGCGTGCGAGGCCGTCAGAGTCGCGCCGACCGTACCGGAGTGGAGCACCGCCGCGCCGGCGTTGGCGCCCCGGTTGATTCCGGACATCACCATGTCCGGCGCCGCCCCGAACGCCTCCCGCATCGCGAGCAGCACGATGAACGCGGGGGAGGCGGCCACGGCGTACGCCGGGACGTCCCTCGCACCGGCCAGCTCGCGCCGCTGCACGACGATCTTGCCGTCCTGTTCGACCGCGCTCATCGCGGCGCTGCTGCCGCTGGCCTCCTCGAGCGGCGCCGCGACGAGCACGTCGTGGCCCTCCCGGACCACGGCCCGCGCCAGCCACCGGATGCCGGGCGCGTCGATGCCGTCGTCGTTGGTGATCAAGACTCTCATGATGCCGCCTCGGGGGGAGTCATCCGCACCATGACCCGTCACTCATCCCTTCAGTGTCACCGACGTGACCGGACGTCGCTCGTGTTCCGGAACTTTTCAAGGGATTGACGTCGGTAATCTTGAGGACCCACAATCGCCATGCTCGAGGGGGCCCACACCTTCGCGCGATTCCGGCCGCCCCACATCGCGCCAAGGAGATCGCACGTTGCGCAAGAGAACGCTCATTGCCGCGACGGCCTCGGCTGTCACGCTCGCCGCTCTATTAGCGGCCCCGCTAGCCGCCAGCGCCGCATCCATAAACCTCGCTCTGTTCGGCACCGCCACCGCGTCCTCCGCCGAGTCCGCCGCCACCGGCGCGGAGAACGCCATCGACGGCGACATGACGACGCGCTGGTCCAGCGCGTTCTCCGACCCACAGTCGCTCACGGTCGACCTGGGTGCCAAGGCCACCGTGACCACCGTCCGGCTCACCTGGGAGGCGGCGTACGCGTCTGCGTACACCGTGGACACATCGGCCGACGGGCAGAGCTGGACGCAGATCCACGCGGAGACCGCCGCCGACGGCGGCGTCGACGAGATCGCCGTGGACGGCGCCACGCTGCGGTACGTCCGCATCACCGGCACGACCCGCGCCCTCCCGTATGGATACTCGCTCTACGAGGTCGAGGTGCTCGGCGAGTTCACCGAGCAGGCCGTGTCGCTCGGCGCCGCCAGTGCGCAGCTGCGTGAGAAGGGCAGCGTTCAGGTACCGGTACGGCTGAACAAGGCGTCCGACGCCACGGTGACGGTCAAGTACGCGACCGCGGACGGCACTGCCAAGGCCGGCGAGGACTACGAGGCCGCGAGCGGCACGCTCACGTTCGCGCCGGGTGAGACCGAGAAGGCCGTCACGGTCAAGGCCATCGACGACACCGTCGACGAGCCGAACGAGGCGTTCACGGTGTCCATCAGCGACCCCAGTGCCGGCGTGCTCGCCTCCCCGCGGACGCAGACGGTCGTGACCGTCGTGGATGACGACCTGCCGCCGACGAACGGCGAGCCGAAGACCATCCGCGACTTCGAGGGCGACGTGCCGATCGGGCCGGGCCCGGTGGGCATCTTCACGTTCGGCGGCGACGCGGACGACCACCCGGTCCTGACGACGCCGGTGATGGCCCGTGCCGGAGCGCCGGCCGACAACCACGTCCTCAACGTGGCGTACAACGCCCAGGCGTACGGCGGCTTCTCCGACGACCTGCTGTACGACCACGACCCGCAGGACTGGAGCGGCTACTTAGGATTCCGGTTCTGGTTCCACGGCGGCAACACGGCGCCACTGCCGCCCGGCTCCGGCCCGAAGATCAACATCGAGATCAAGGACGGCGGCGTCAACGGCGAGAAGTCCGAGCTGTGGACCACATCGTTCACCGACGACTTCGACGACTGGACGCTCATCGAGCTGCCGTTCAGCCGGTTCGTCTACCGCACCGACTACCAGCCGGTCGGCGGCATCAACCACATCCTCGACCTGACCGAGATGTGGGGCTACGCGTTCACCCCGCCGGTCAACCACCCGGGCACGTTCGCGCTCGACGACATCCAGGTCTACGGCAAGGCGCTGCCGCCGCCGGTCGCCACGGTCGGCACTGAGAAGCAGGTCTACCCGGTCGACGGCGGCGACACCGCGACGGTCGGCATCACGCTGAAGACCACGAGCGGGGACCCGCTCGACTCCGACGTCGCTGTGAAGTATTCGACGTCGGGTGGAACCGCGACCGCGGGTGACGACTACCAGGCAGTCGAGGGAACCGTCACGTTCCCGGCCGGCACGGAAAGCGGAGCGGTGCGCACCGTCTCCGTGCGCACCACCAAGGACAGATCGCCCGAGGTCGCCGAGACCGTCGACCTGAAGCTGACGGTGCCCGACGACGTCCGGCTCGCCCCGGACCAGCCGGCCACGGTGGTCATCAACGCGCACGGTTTCCCGTACCTGAATGCCCGGCTCCCGATCAACAAGCGTCTCGACGACCTGCTGTCCCGGATGAGCCTGGCGGACAAGGTCGGCCAGATGACCCAGGCCGAACGGCAGGCGCTCGGTACGCCGGACGACATCGCGACCTGGCGGCTCGGATCGCTACTCTCCGGCGGCGGTTCCACGCCGACGCCGAACACGCCGGCGGCGTGGGCCGACATGGTGGACGGCTTCCAGCTGCAAACGCAGCAGACGCCGCTGCAGATCCCGCTGATCTACGGCGTGGACGCCGTCCACGGCCACAACAACCTGGTCGGCGCGACGATCTTCCCGCACAACATCGGCCTCGGCGCCACGCGCGATCCGGCGCTGGTACGCAAGGTCGGCGCCGTCACCGCGGCCGAGGTCCGCGCGTCCGGGCCGCAATGGGACTTCTCGCCCTGCGTCTGCGTGGCCCGCGAGGACCGCTGGGGCCGGACCTACGAGAGCTTCGGCGAGGACCCCGCGCTGGCCAGCCAGATGGCCACGATCGTCAAGGGGTACGAGGGCGGCGACCTGTCGAAGAACACGTCCGTGCTGTCCACCCTGAAGCACTGGGTGGGCGACGGCGGCACGACCTACGGTTCGTCGACCACCGGCGGCTACACGGTCGACCAGGGCGTCACGCAGATGACCGAACAGCAGCTCTGGCAGCTGCAGATCCCGCCGTACGTGGCCGGCATCGAGAACGGCGCCGGCTCGGTGATGCCGTCCTACTCCAGCGTCGACGACGGCACCGGCCCGGTGAAGATGCACGGCAACAAGCACCTCATCACCGACGTGCTCAAGGGCCAGCTCGGCTTCTCCGGCTTCGTCATCTCGGACTGGCAGGCGATCGACCAGCTGCCCGGCGACTATCGCAGCGACATCACCACGTCGATCAACGCCGGTCTCGACATGATCATGGTTCCGTACCAGTACCAGAACTTCGAGACGCTGCTGACCGAGCAGGTCAACGCGAACGCCATCGCGCAGTCGCGGATCGACGATGCGGTACGGCGGATCCTGCGCAAGAAGTTCGAGCTGGGGCTGTTCGAGCACCCGTACACCGACCGCTCGAACATCGACCAGATCGGCTCGGACGCGCACCGGGCCGTGGCGCAGCAGGCCGCGGCCGAGTCGCAGACGTTGCTGAAGAACACCGGCAAGCTGCTCCCGCTGGCCAAGGACGCCAAGGTGTACGTCGCCGGCAGCAACGCCGACGACATCGGCAACCAGACCGGCGGCTGGACCGTCACCTGGCAGGGCAGCAGCGGCGGCATCGTGCCGGGCACCTCGATCCTGGCCGGAATCAAGAAGGTCGCACCGGACGCCACGATCACCTACAGCAAGAACGCCTCGGCCGACATGACCGGCAGCGACGTGGGTGTGGTGGTGGTCGGCGAGACGCCGTACGCCGAGGGCGTGGGCGACATCGGCAACGGCCGCGCCGACCTGTCGCTGTCGGCCGCCGACCGCGCGGCGATCGACAAGGTCTGCGCGGCGATGAAGTGCGCCGTGCTGGTGGTC
>JBKOWB010000195.1:0-7767 GCA_046724195.1 Actinomycetota bacterium | reverse complement strand
GGGCACATTGAGGTGCCCCAACGGCTCGTCCAGGCTGTCTCGCGGATGGGCTTCCTGGGCCCGGCCGTGGCCGGTCCGGATCCGCGCGTGTATGTGGCGGGGCGATGGGTGGGACTTTCTGCACCATATGGAGTTGCCTGGTTACAGACTGTCAAGGAATTGACCGTTATGCCCATAGGAACTCGCCCGAACGGGTGATACGCCGTCGACCGTCCGGTCGCGCCGTCAGGTTGGGGGGATGACCTCCGCGACCGGTACGGGTACCGTCTGCCCTCGGGTCTACCGCTACGTCCGGCGACGGGCCTGCTGGGGAGTGAGGTGCACAACGATGCCGTGGTGGTCATGGCGCCCCGGGTCGTCCGGAAGTCGGGAGCCGGAGTCCGGTGGCGAGGTGGCGGTGCAGAGCAACGTCCGCGTCGGCGTGCCGGCGCAGCGCGAACCGGGACATTCTGTCGTCGCCACCGATCTATCCACGGTTGACGAACCCGACCACATCGCGCCGGTGACGCTGGCCCGGATCGGTAAGGCCCTCGATCTGCTCGACATCCGGTTCCTGGCCGACGGCAGCGGCAGCCTGCTGGCGATGTGGGAGCGGCACGCCGTGCTGTTCACGCTCGAGGGACCCGACGACGAGATCCTGGTGATGCGTGCCCGACCGCACGCCACCGTACCGCCGGACTGGGCCGACCGGGCGTACCGCGTGGTCAACGAGTGGAACCACACCCGTCGTTTCTGCAAGGCATACGTCGGCGATCCCACCGAGCGCGGACAGCTGCCCATCTACGCCGAGCTGCAGGTGCCGCTGAACTCCGGCGCGCACGACGCGTTGCTGGTCGAGATGCTCGACTGCGGAGCGGCCGTGGCCACGTCGTTCGTCGACTGGCTGCACGACGAGGGCGCACTGCTCTAAAGCACTGGCTGGCTCGGTCGCGATCGATCTACTCCGAGTTGACCATGAACTGCGCCGCCCGTTCCAGGTAATCCCACAGCGCTGAGCGGTGCGGCTCCGGAAGCTGGAGCGAGTCGAGCGCGTCGCGCATGTGTCGCAGCCACGCGTCCCGTTCGGCGGGACCGACCCGGAACGGCGCATGTCGCATCCGCAGGCGCGGGTGGCCTCGGGTCGCCGAGTAGGTGTTCGGTCCACCCCAGTACTGCATGAGGAACAGCGTGAGCCGCTCGGTGGCCGGGCCCAGGTCCTCATCCGGATACAGCGGGCGCAGCAGCGGATCGTCGGCGACGCCGGCGTAGAAGGCCGTGACGAGCCGGCGGAACGTCGGCTCGCCGCCGACGGCCACGTAGAGGCTTGCCTCCGTCTCCTGCGGTGCCGCAGAGGCGGCCGGTGCCGGGGTGACCGGCAGTTGGGTCCGCTGCCGGCCCTCGCTCGTCGCGCTCACCCATCTATCCTGCCAGCCGTCCCGGCTAGCGGTTGTCCGGTGTGACGCGCGTTGCGCTCGCGGCGGGCATGCGGTGCCGGGCGGAAGTGGTGACGGCCTGCGTCCGCTCGGCCTGTTCCGGCGTGGCTGCCGTGGCCTCGGCGATCTCCCGCTCGAATCGCGCTGCGCTGGGCCAGCGGGCGGCCATCGCGATCATCAGCAGCACTCCGCCGACGCTCCACAAGCCGACCGTGATCGGCACCGATGACTCCTGCGCGAGCAGGCCGGTCACCAGGACCGCGCCGCCCTGGCTGATCTGCAGCCCGCCCTGCATCACCCCGAACGCGCGGGCGCGGAAGCCGTGCGGGAGGGCCAGCACGAACAGCCCGTTGAGCGTGGGCATGAGGCCGCCCTGCGCGATGCCCGAGATCATCGTCAGCAGCGCGACGATCTCCACGGGCGGGGCAGCGAGCGCCGGCACCAGCGCGAGTGGCGCGACGATCGCCAGCGGCCGGATGAGCCGCTGCCGGACCGCGGGCGAGGCGAGCCGGCTGATCATCAGGCCACCGATGATCCACCCGACCGGTCCCGCCGCCATGATCAAGCCTTGATCGAACCCCCGGCTGGATGGATCGGGATTGACCTCCGCGGCCCAGCCGGCGGCGAGACCCTCCGGCACGATCGCGAACATTGTCAGCGTGAAGACGAGCACGGCGATGGGCCGCAGCACGCGGTTGCCGAACACGAGCTGGAAGCCCTCGGCAGTCTCGTGCAGCAGGTGCGACCGTTGCGCCGGGCTCCGCGCCGGCGGCCGGCCGCGGACGCCGGTCGCGAGGATCAGCGCGGAGAGCCCGAACGTGAGCGCGACCCCGGCGATCGCGAGCCGCGGGCTGGCCGCGGCCGCCACGGTGGCGCCCACCATGTATCCGATCACCTGCGCGGCCTGCACGGTCGTGGCGTTGATCGCCAACGCGACGACGACGCGGTCGCGGCCGAGCAGAAGCGGGAGCAGCGCGGACCGCGCGGCCTGGGTGGGCGGGCTGGTGAGCATGCCGAGGAAGGCCAGCGCCAGCACGAGGCCGACCGGCAGGCCCGGGATCGCCACCAGGCCGACCATCACCATCCGGAGCAGATCGCACACGATCATGACCCGGCGGTACGCATACCGCTCCGCCAGCGCGGCCAGCAACGGGCCGCCCACGATCCAGGGCAGGTAGCTGATCGCGAACGATGCGGCGGACAGCAGCACCGACTCGGTCTGCTGGTAGACCAGGACAGTGATCGCGGCGCGAGCGAGGTAGTCGCCCAGCCAGTTGACCAGCAACGCGAGGTAGACGGCGCGGTACTCGCTGACCGCGAAGACGTCCCGGAAGGTGGCCGGGCGATCCGTGTCCCTCACCGCGCCGGCCTGGCCGGCCGGTGGTGCAGCGGGTGTGTCATCGGACACCAGGCCCTCCATCGTTCGCGGCGATCGCCGGGTCGCGACGACAAACCGGGCACGTCCACGGGGACACCGGCGCGGAACGTGACGCTGCAAGTGCAGATGCGTATGCAGATTCTGCCCGATCGTCCGACCGGTGGCTAGGGCATACGGCACGTTCGTCGGCCATTCGGTGGATCTGTGCCATCCCCCGATAGGGTATCGACCCAGCTCACGTGGCGCCACCAGGTCGATTGTCAGAGTCCTGACCAATCCCGATCGGCGGGGTCGCGGATCGCGGTCCCAGCCGCGAGGCGGCGATCCGTTCGGACAGTCCCGAGCTTTCCAGCGCCCCGGTCAACGCCCGTCGCAGCTCACGCTGGACCGCGACTTGTCCGTCCGCGGTCGTCTTGGCGATCGTCCGGATCACCGCACCGTCGACGGTCAGCTGCTCGACGCCGACCACGTCGGGAGGCTCCAGGAACTCCGTCGCGTGCGCCGGATCGTCGGCGACCGCCTGGGCGGCGCTCCTCAGCACCGAGATGGCCTGCTCGGAGTTGACGAAGCCGATCGGGATGTCGAGGACCACCATGGCCCAGCCCTGGCTCTTGTTACCCACCCGGACGATCTCGCCGTTGCGGATGTACCAGAGCACGCCGCGCGCGTCGCGGACCGTGGTGATCCGCAGGCCCACCGTCTCCACCACGCCGGTCGCCTCGCCGAGGTCCACCGTGTCGCCCACGCCGTACTGGTCCTCGAGCAGCATGAACAGCCCGGCGATCAGATCCTTGACCAGACTCTGGGCACCGAAGCCGAGGGCTATGCCGACGATGCCGGCGCTCGCCAGCAACGGGCCCAGGTCGAAGCCGAGCTCACCCATCACCAGCAGCGCCGCGATCGTGAAGACGACCGCCGTCACGAAGCTGCGCAGCACCGAGCCGATCGCCTCGGCCCGCTGCCGCCGGCGTTCCGGGATGAACTGGCCCTCCTCGGCGGTCGCCGCGGCGCGCTCCTTCAGAGGCTTCAGCAGGGCCGGCATGGCGGCTCGCGAACTGGTGGCGGTCAGCCGCCGGATGGCCCGGTGCAGCAGCCAGCGGACCAGCATTGCGGCCAGGATGATCCCGATGATCCGCAGTGGCTTCACGATGATCACGTAGCTGCTGTTGGCGAGCCACTGGTTGTGCGTCCACTCCAGCACGCGGCTGCAGAGCACGCTGCCCGAGCAGCTTTCCGTGACGTCGGGCGACGTGTAGATGACGCCGGGCGAGGACGGGCTGGGAGTAGGGGCGAGGGGAATCACGGGTCCCTACCGTACCGGGGCGGCCCGGCCGGTCCGGCAACCCGTCCGTGGAACCGGACATCTTCGCACGAGACCTCAGACGTTTACCGCCCGGCCACAGTTTGTGCTCGCAATTCCATCATTCGTCAGGGACTATTACCGCACGGACACCGGTGATCGCCGGTGCGCAGCCAGTGACGTCAACCATCGGGAGCGGTTTACAGCTCAACCAGAAGGGTGATCGCGATGCCTGACATACGACCCACGGTGGGCTCATCCGCGTTGGTGTTGAACGCTACATACGAGCCGCTGTGCGTCGTATCGGTGCGTCGAGCGACCATCCTCGTCCTGACCGCTAAGGCTGAGTGCGTCTCCGACGGCGACGGGCTGCTGCACAGCGCCCGCACCACGTTGCCCGTGCCGTCCGTGGTACGGCTCACCCGTTACGTGAAGGTCCCGTACCGCACCCACGTCGGCCTGTCCCGCCGGGCGATCTTCGCCCGCGACGGCGGCCGCTGCGCCTACTGCCGAGGCTCGGCGGAGACCATCGACCACGTCTTCCCGCGCAGTCGCGGCGGCATGCACGCGTGGGACAACGTCGTGGCGGCCTGCGCGAAGTGCAACCACAGCAAGGGCGACAAGACGCCAGCCGAGCTCGGCTGGCGGCTGCACGCCAAGCCGGCGGCGCCGCGCGGGGTGGCTTGGCGCGTGCTGGGCCACCGCACCCCGGACCCCCGCTGGGCGGACTGGCTCGACCTACCAAGGGCGGTCGCCGGCGCCGAGGCGGCGTAAGGCTACGTGTTTTCCGCGCTGGTCAGGCTGGCGAAGACGATGACGTTGTCCGCGTAGCCCTCGGTGCCGCCCAACCACGCGCCGCCGCACGTGACCAGTCGCAGCGAGGGGCGGCTGTAGTCGCCGTAGACGCGCTGGACCGGCAACGTCGACTTGCCGAAGTGTTCGACCGAGTTGACCTTGAACACGGCGATCGAGCCGTCCTGGCGAAGGACCTCGATGCGCTGCCCCGGCCTCATCTTGCCCACGTCGTGAAAGACCGACGGGCCGGTGCGGGTGTCGGCGTGCCCCACGATCATTGCTGGGCCGAACTGGCCTGGCGTCGGGCCCTGGTCGAACCAGCCGGCCTCGTCGTGGCGCTTGAGTGGGGGTACGTCCACAGAGCCGTCCTTCGCGAGCCCGACATTGAGGATCGGCGCCCGC
The DNA here is from genome assembly GCA_046724195.1 of Actinomycetota bacterium. Lineage (GTDB taxonomy): Bacteria > Actinomycetota > Actinomycetes > Mycobacteriales > Micromonosporaceae > Actinoplanes. The sequence continues at coordinate 2,480 of JBKOWB010000195.1, read as the reverse complement.
ACGTTGATCGACGGGATGGTCAGGCGGATCGGCTGGCTCGGATCCAGGACCGGGAACGCACGCGGCGGCGGTTGGTCGGGGCCGCGGAACAGCCCGGTCATGTCGAAGCCGGTGGCCGCACCGATCCCCGCGCTGACCGCGAACAGGCCGACGAACAGCAGCGCCGCGGCGACCAAGCCGATCGGGATCGTGGGGCGGGCACGGGCCGGCCGGGACGCCGGGATCGGGCGGCGCCAGGGCCGCTGGACGAGGCGCTTCGCCGGGGCAGGCCGCGTCCGAGGCGACAACTGCCCGTCCCGACGCCGCCCCGGCGCATCCGGTTCCGCCAGGACCGGCCTTTGCCTGCCACCCTTAGCTCCGGCGTCGGGCGGTGCTGGACCGCTGCGCCGCCGGCGGGGCGGCTGCGGCGGCGGTGGGGGCACGATCTCGGCCGGGCGGCGGCGCAGGACCGACTCCGGCATGCGCGGACCGCCGGCCAGCGGCCGGGGGAGCACCGGGCGGGACACGGCCGCCTCAGCCGAAACGCCGTCGGCGCCGGACCGACGAGATCGCCAGGGCCAGGCCCGCGACGATCGCGATCAAGCCACCACCGATCAGCATCGGCGCGGATCGGCCCGGTGCGGTCCCGCCGCCGCCGGTGGCCGGGCCTTGACTGGGCTCGACACGGGCGACCACATGCAGCGTCGCAGTCGCGGTCTTCTTGTCCGGACACGTCAGCTTGAGCTGGTAGTCGCCCACTTTGGTAGTGGTCGGGATCCGCGCGGTCGCGGTGAGAAAGCCGTACTGGGGCTGGACCGTGACCGTGCCGAACGGGCCGCCCGTGACGGTCGCCGGGGCCAGGTTGTCGGTGCAGCTCGCGCGCAACGTGACCTCGTCGCCGGCCGGCGCGGTGCTCGGATTGGTCTCCACGAAGATCGTCGCGGCCTGGGCCGGCGTGGCGTCGAGCACGAGGAAGGGCAGGCCGAGAGCGAGCGCCACGACGGCGGCCGGGACGGATGTGCGCATGAGCCCTCCCTCCTGCCGTCCCGGCGCGCGGGCCGCGGACGGCGCGTGAGGGTGATTTTCGCACCTCGGGGCCGATTCTGCGTAGATCTCGACGCCGTGAGAAAGCGGGTTACGACCCCACGGTCCGCCACGTCCCACTCTCCGCTACCGTGATTGCGTCCGGATCACTGGAACGCTGGGGCCTGGGGGCGTTGAGGTTGTCTGTACTGAGTACCTTGTTGGTCTTCGTGGTCATCCCGCTCGTGGTCATTGTGCTGGTCGCGGCGCTGGTGCTCGCCAGCGGCGACCGCAACCGTCGCAGCCGCCGTTACCGCCCCGGCCGGCCGTACGATTTCCAGCCCGTCTGGTTCCTGGCCTCGCCCGAGCGGGTGGGCCCGTCGCCAAGCGGTACGGAGGTCGGCGGACCGGACCATGGCGGCCGTGCGCTGGAGCAGCGGGTCCAGCCCGCAGCCGACGTCGACGTGATCGAGGACAGCTCGGGAGCGCGAGTGCTGCCCGGTCGGACAGGAGGCGCAAGTGACCGCTGGTGAGCAGCAGGAGATGACCGCGCTCGACCAAGCCGCCGGCGCCGAACAGGAGCAGGCCGCGCCGGAGCAGGCCGCGCCGGAGCAGGCGCCGCTGGAGCAGGACGAGTGGGCGCCCGGCCAGCCGGCGCTCGACGGTCCCTTCACGACCCGGCAGTTGATTCGCCTCGACGAGGCGCTGCGGGTGGCCGATCAGCAGACCGGCCTCACGTTCAGCGTCTACCTCGGCGACCTCGACGAGCCTGTACGCGAGCACGCGGAGAAGCTGCACAAGCAGCTCGACGGCGCCGACCGCGCCGTGCTCCTCGCCGTCTCGCCGAACCAGCGGGCACTGGAGATCGTGACCGGCAACGAGGCTCGCAAGCGCATCTCCGATCGCGACGCCAAGCTGGCCGCGCTGTCGATGGCGGCGGCGTTCGCGGGCGGGGATCTGGCCGGCGGCGTGCTGTCCGGCCTGGATCAGCTGGCGAGCCACGCGGGTAGAGCCTGACTTGTCCTAATGGCCTCGCTCCGCTCGGCGGGAATTTCGCCCCTTTAGGCCGCTGCCGAGGACACCGATAAGAACCACGGCTGCGCCTCGTCCTCATCGGCGCCCTCGACAGCGACGGGCGAAATTCGACCTTGGTTGCGCCTAGACCCAAGTCGATCAGCGGGCGGCGACGTCCTTGGCTCGAGCCTTGAGCGCGCGTACCACGCCGTCGCGGCCTTCGGCCACCAGCCGGCGCAGCGACTGCGGATGTCCGTCGCGGGCCAGCCAGGCGTCGGTCAGCGCGACCGTCTCCTCGCTGACCTGGTACGCCGGGTAGGCCAGCATGACGAACTCCTGGGCCGGCTCGCTGTCCGAGCGGGCCCACACCGAATCCACCACCTCGAAGAACTTCGCCGCGTACGGGGCGGTCAGCGCGACCTGGGTGGACACCTGGAAGCCCTGCAGCAGCGAGCGGTTCAGCC
>JBKOWB010000366.1:0-2446 GCA_046724195.1 Actinomycetota bacterium | reverse complement strand
GGGCCGGTAGATGAGCTCTTGGATGTGGCCGTCGAGCGTCCGGCTCTCGATCAGCTCGAGGTCGAAGTCGGCCGCACCCTGGAAGATCGGGTCCAGTCCGGTCTGACCGGTGATCACCGGGAAGAGCGTCACCTGGACGCGGTCGACCAGACCGGCGGCCATCAGCGCCCGGTTCATCGACAGGCTGCCGTGCGAGCGCAACGGCACCTCGGACTCCTGCTTGAGCCGGGCGACGATGTCGACGGCGTCACCGCGCACGACGGTCGCGTTCGGCCAGTCGAGGGGTTCTTTCAGCGTCGTCGACACCACCGTGGCCGGCATGTTCCACATCCGGGTGACCCAGGGGTCACGCACTTCGGACTCCTCGGTGCTCGAGGCCAGCATCCGCGCGAATGCCCGATACGTGTTGGCCCCGAAGACCATCCGCTGCTCCTGGTCGTACAGGGCGAGGCGGTGGTCGAGCAGCTCGGGGCCTTGCTTACCCCAGTAGCCGGTCCAGTTGCCGCTGGCGGCGCCGTAGCCGTCGAGGCTGGAAAAGACGTCGAAGGTGTAGGTGGCGGTCATGATGCTCTCCTCGAGTGCGGTTGATCGGGGTGTGTGGATACAGACCGGAAACCACACCGAAACTCATCGCCGTCGGACCCCCTGGAGTCCGGCCGCCCCGGATGCGGCCCCAGAACTCGACCACGGCCAGACGGTGGCGAAGATCAGCGTGGTCAGCAACTCGCCGATCCCCAGGTGATCTCGTCGACGAGGTCGTTCTCGAGCAGCCGTCGGGTCAGAGCCGCTGCCGTGCACCTGCAGCTCCCCTTCCTGCTTGGCCTTCAGCTCTCGCGGATGGCCGCCGCGAGATCACCGGAGAGGACGGTCGTGTCCGCCCAGCGCGGTTCGGTGAGCGTGGTCGATGCGACGTACTTGGGCTTCGTGTTCAGGGCATCGGCGATGGGGCCGCTGCCCGGTTCCATCACGCCCCAGTAGCCGGCGAAGAGGTCGTAGGTGCGCCGGCCGAACAGGAACGCGTCGGCGCGCTGGTAGACCTGGTTGACGAACGTCATGGCCTCGCTGTCGAACAGCGGCCTGGCCCATCCGCCGCGCTCGAATCCGGGGTCGAGGTCCGGGTGCCGCCCACCGTTTCCCTGCATCACTCCATCGACGGAGACCTGCGTGGTAGTCGTCAGTTTCATGATCGCGGTTCCCTTCTCGGGGCGCCCCTCGTGGGCGACCTCTCCCCCCTGCTACGAACACCTCTGCCCCGATCTGACACCGCCTCGCGGATTTCTTTCGAGGACTTTCTGGTACGCCGGCTGTGAGCGATCCGCCAGCGCGACGGTTTGGGGGCGACTTCGCTCACCTTCCTCACGTGCGCGACCAGCACACCAACGGCCTGGAACTGCAGGAACTGGGCGACGAACGACCCGTGACCGCGCTCCCCGTGGGCCACCGCCTCCCCGCCCGGTCATCGCTGGCAATGGCCGACCTGCACAGCTTGCGGGAGTTCCTTCAGTGCCCGGCACCGGTCAGGCTCAACATTGACTGAGGAGATCGACTGAGGAGACAGACATGGCGGTAGGAGTGTTTGCGGGCATCCCGGTGCGCGACTTTGGCAGTGCCCTGGAGTGGTACAAGCGGCTGCTCGGTGCTGAACCGGCCTTCTTTCCGAACGACATCGAGGCGGTCTGGCAGTTGGCCGAGGATCGGTACGTGTACATCGTCCAGGATCCTGACCGGGCCGGCGGAGGCGTCAGCATGATTTGGGTCGACGACCCGGTCGCCGAGGTTGCGAGGATCTCCGGACGGGGCCTGGCGCCGGTCGACGTCGAGAAACACGACTCGGTCTGGAAGTACATCTTTCGCGACAGCGACGGCAACGAGACCGGCATCGGCGGAGAGGTCTCGACGACCGGATGATTACCGGCCCTACCGGACGAAGGACCTCGATACCCTGGCCCTGGTCTGCTTGGCTCCGGCATCGCAGCACACGGCGCAGGATCGGCTGGTGTTAGCCATGTTGGCGCGCCTGCTGCCTCGTCAGTGATGGGCCGCTTTCCTGGTGACGCCGGCGACGTTGTTGCGCTGGCATCGGGAATTGGTGGCCCGCCGCTGGACCTATCCGGCCACCGGACTCGGCAGCCGCGGGCTCGATTCGGAAACCGTCGAGCTGGTCCTGCGGATGGCCCGGGAGAACTCGCGATGGGGATACATCAGGATCGTGGGGGAGTGCCGCAGGCTCGGCATCCTGGTGTCGGCGACCCCGGTGCGGCGGATCCTGCGCCGGCACCGGCTCGGCCCCGCACCGCGCCGCAGCGGCCCAAGCTGGACAGAATTCGTGCGCGCGCAGGCGACCGGCATGCTGGCGTGCGATTTCTTCAGAGTGGAGAGGTGGACCTGACCCTCATCCACGAGTACCGTCGCGCGGCCTGATCTACGCACTGGTGTGGCTCGCAAC
>JBKOWB010000390.1:0-16553 GCA_046724195.1 Actinomycetota bacterium | reverse complement strand
CCACTGTCCTGCCCGACCGGACGGGCGCCGGATCGGCAGAGCTTGATGCCGTTGTATCGCGCCGGGTTGTGGCTGGCGGTGAACATCGCGCCAGGCAGGTTGAGCGCCCCCGAGGCGTAGTAGAGCTCGTCCGTCGAGCCGGGGCCGATGCTCACCACGGCCGCACCGGTGGCGTTGGCTCCAGCGGCGAACGCGGCGGCCAGGGCCGGCCCCGAGTCGCGCATGTCGCGGGCGATCACGATCCGATCCGCGTCGTCGCCGGACTCCCGCAGCATCTCCACGAACGCCGTGCCCAACGCCCGGGCCACGGACTCGTCGAGCTGGTCGGGGACGATGCCGCGCACGTCGTACGCCTTCACGATGTGCGACAGATCAGACAAAACTCACTCCCCAGTCACGACTTCTTTGGCCCGAGACTAACGGAGCGTAGGTAAGTCGAGGTTTCCTCCCGGAACAGTGCCATGCCTCAACCAGCGACGCCCCCGCGCTTTCACGGCGGTCCATATTTCCCGGTGTCGCGTTCGGAAACGGGGAGGCCGTCATGGGTACGCGGAGGACGAGGATGGCGGTGCTGGCGACCGTCGGCGCCGTGCTGGCCGGGGCGGCGGGCTGTGCACAGCCGGGTACGAGGCCGGCCGCTGGGGCGGAACGGATGCCGGCGGCCGCATCGTCAGCCTCCCCGCAGGCTCGGGCCGGGACCGGCATCGGTCACGCCCACCCGCATGCTCGTCACCACTCGCCGCCCGCGCCCCCATCGCCCTCCGCTTCGGCCCGCACGGCGACCGCCGGCGATGCGCCTCGGCACTCCGGGCGTTTCAACGGCCCAGCCAACAGCGCGACGCGGACCCGCGGCGAGGGCGTCGCGCTGACCTTCGACGACGGCCCCGACCCGATCGAGACGCCCAAGATCCTCGACCTGCTCGCCAGGTACCAGGTCAAGGCCACGTTCTGCCTGGTCGGCGTCAACGTGCAGGCACACCCGGAGCTGGTCCGGCGCATCGTCGCGGAGGGGCACACGGTCTGCAACCACACCTGGCATCACAGCCTCACGCTGGGCATGGAGCCGCGTGCGATCATCCGCGAGGACCTCCAGCGGACCAACGACGCGATCCGCCGCGCCGCCCCGGACGCCAAAATCAAGTACATGCGCGCCCCGGGCGGCAACTTCACGCCGGCCTTCGTGTCGGTGGCCGCCGACATGAACATGACGTCGATCTACTGGCACGTCGACCCGCGGGACTGGGATCACCCCGTCGGCGAGTCGCCCGCCGCACATCGGGCGCGGGTGATCGCCGCCGTCCAGACGCAGGTCCGCAAGGGCTCGATCGTGCTGTCCCACGACTACCGCCAGCCGGACACCATCGCGGCCTACCGGACACTGATCCCCTGGCTGCAAGAGCGCTACACCCTCGTGGCACTGCCCTGATCCGGGTGCGGCGCCGGACGAGCGCGCAGGACGTCAATGCGATGGCGGGATGACTCTCAGGTGGCCGCGGCGGCCGGTCTGGTGGCCGGGGAGAGTGCCGTGGTCGTCCGGGCGTGGGAGCGGAGCGGGGCGGGCGGCTTCACGGACGGCTTCGGCCAGCGCGACCAGGTCGTCCGGCGTGGGCGGGGGCGGGGCGAAATCGCCGTCGTGGCGTACGAGTTCCCAGCCTCGGGGGGCGGTGAGGCTGCGCGCGTGGGGTTCGCAGAGGTCGTACGTGTGCGGCTCGGCGAAGGCGGCGAGCGGGCCGACGACGGCGGTCGATTCGTTGTAGACGTAGGTCAGGGTGGCGACCGCCTGTCGGGGACAGCCGTTCCGGGAGCAGCGCCGTGGGGACCTCACGGCGGCACGTTATCGCTCCGTCGCGCCGGGTGCGCCGGTTGCGCACGCGACACGCCGACCTCCGATGCATCACGATTCGGTCATGGCGGCACGACTCGCCGCCTCGCGTGGGCGAATTCGCGGCAGAAACGCGGGCGCATTCCCGGCCGGAACGCGGGCGCATTCCCGGCCGGAACGCGGGCGATTTCGCGGCCGGAACCGCGGTCGCATTCGCGGCGGAAACGCGGACGTGACGGGCTGGTCACGCGGACGGCAACAGGCGGACTACGCTGGTTAGGTGACCACCAGTCCCGACCGACGCCGCACCGCCGACCCGAGTCGGGCCGCGCGTTCCGCGGGTCCCGGCCGGCGGCCGGCCCGGCGCGATCGGCACGGGCGTGGCTTGCGCGGCCGGCTGGTGCCGGCTACCGTGCCGCTGGCCCGGACCAAGGCGGAGATCTTCGACGATCTCGTGCTGGACACCGTGGAGAGCCTTGAGCGGACGTATGCGAAGGAGTTGGCGGGCGTCGAGTTCGCGGTCGAGGACGTCCCTCCCGAGCTGAACGTCTACGACTCCGACGTGCTGGAAGACGGCGAGGTACCGCTCGCCCGGCTGCTGCCCGGCCGGCCCGGCCGCCAGGAACTGCCGCCCCGGATCGTGCTGTACCGCCGGCCGCTCGAGTTTCGGGCGATGGATCGCGAGGACCTCGCCGACCTCGTGCACGATGTGATCATCGAACAGGTCGCCAACCTGCTCGGGGTGGATCCCGACGAGCTCTCCTAGGCGACGCGACGCTTGAGCTTGCGGCGTTCCCGCTCGGACAGGCCGCCCCAGATGCCGAAGCGCTCGTCGTGGCCCAGCGCGTACTCCAGGCATTCGGCCTTCACGTCGCAGCGGCCGCAGATCCGCTTCGCCTCGCGCGTCGAGCCGCCCTTCTCCGGGAAGAACGCCTCGGGATCGGTCTGCGAGCACAGCGCCCGCTCCTGCCACTCGGGGGCGTCCCCGAGCAGGTCCACACCTTCAACCTGCGCTTCCATCGGCGTGCCTCCAATTCCTGCGCCGACAGCGTTGCCGGCGCTGACCCCCCACGCACGCGGCGTGTTTCTTGCGTGACTGACGGCGATTGTGTATAGGCCCGTCTCGCAACCCCACCGAAATTACACGCGTGTAAGACGTGCGTCGTCAAGCCGAACCTGATAAATAGGCCCGTTTCCCCGAGGTCCCGCTCGATCTCGCAGAACCCGCTGGGAGGAAACGCCGCCCAGGCACGTCCTGTCCATCTTAGGCGGATTTGTGATCAAGCGCTCGCGGAGCCGGCAGGTTCAGCGATCGCCGCCGGTGAGATTGTGTGCCGCTCGCGGCGGCTGCGGGGTGTGCAGCCGTTGCGGGCGGTGCGCAATCTCAGCGGTTATCAGGCGATCGCCGCGGAGCGAAGCGGAGCCAGCAAACTCAGCGCCGTCCGTACACCGTTGTTCGTTCCACGGCCGGCCTGCCGGCCCGCGCGGCGAGCTCCTTCAACTGCGCGACCGTACGGGCCGAGCCGTACTCGGAGCCGGCCATCCGCGAGATGGTCTCCTCCATCAGCGTGCCGCCGAGGTCGTTGCAGCCGCCGTTGAGCATGACCCTGGTGCCGTCGTCGCCCAGCTTCACCCAGGAGCACTGGATGTTGTCGATCCGGCCGTAGAGCAGCACGCGGGCCATGGCGTGCACGACCCGGTTCTCCCGCCATGTGGGGCCCGGGCGGGCGATGCCGGCAAGGTAGATCGGCGCGTTGGTGTGGACGAACGGCAACGCCACGAACTCCGTGAAGCCGCCCGTCACATCCTGCACGCCGGCCAGCACCCGGAAGTGGCCGAGCCATTGGCGCGGGTGATCGACGTGGCCGTACATCATGGTGCTGCTGGAGCGGATGCCGAGTTGGTGGGCCGTCGTCACCACCTCGACCCACGTCGAAGCGGGCAGCTTGCCCTTGGTCAGCACCCAGCGGACGTCGTCGTCGAGGATCTCGGCGGCGGTACCGGGGATGGTGTCGAGTCCCGCATCGCGCAGCTCGCTGAGCCAATCACGGACCGGCACGCCGGCCTTGGCCGCGCCGGTGACGATCTCCATGGGCGAGAAGGCGTGCACATGCATGCCGGGCACCCGGTTCTTCACGGCACGTACCAGGTCCGCGTACCCGGTCACCGGCATCTTCGGGTCGATGCCGCCCTGCATGCACACCTCGGACGCGCCGTCCCGCCAGGCCTCCTCGGCCCGGTCGGCGACCTGCGCGACCGAGAGCCGGTACGCGTCGGCGTCCCGCTCACGCTGGGCGAACGCGCAGAACCGGCAACCGACATAGCAGACGTTGGAGAAGTTGATGTTGCGGTTGACGACGTACGTGATGTCGTCGCCGACCGCCTCGCGCCGGAGGTCGTCGGCGATGCGCGCCAGCTCGTCGAGGGCCGAGCCGTCCGCTTCGAACAGCGCCAGCGCCTCGCCCTCGTGCTTCGGTTCGAGCAGGGCCGCGGGGTTCTCGGCCGCGAGCTTGAGTCCGGCGAGAACATCCGATCCCGCGTACCGTGGCGCGGCCTTGACGTGCGCCGCCACCTCATCCCAGTCGCCGTAGACGCTGTCGAAGTCCCCGCGGCGGTCGCCGGTACGCCCTTGCGTGTCGATCGATGCGAAAAGGTCGACCCGGCCGCCGAACGTCTCGTCCGGTTCCTGCCACGGCCGGCCCACCGGCACGGCGTCCTCGTTGGCCAGGCCGGTGTCCGGATCCGCGAGCGCGGCAACGTGCGCGGCAAGGCGCGGGTCGAGCCAGCCCTCGCCGCGGCGTACGTACTCCGGATAGATCGTCAGGCGTTCCCGCAGTTCGAAGCCGGCCGCCCGGCTCTGCTCCCGCAGCGCCTCGATCTGCGGCCACGGCCGCTCGGGGTTGACGTGATCCGGCGTCACCGGTGACACGCCGCCCCAGTCGTCGATGCCCGCGCGCAACAGCAGCGCGAACTCCGCGTCGATCAGGTTGGGCGGGGCCTGGATCCGGGCGCGCGGCCCCAGGATGACCCGGGCCACTGCCACGGTCGCGGCCAGATCCCGCAGTTCGGCGTCCGGCATGCCGCGCATCGCCGTGTCCGGCTTGGCGCGGAAGTTCTGCACGATGACTTCCTGGATGTGGCCGTACTCGCGGGCCGTCCGGCGCATCGCGAAGATCGCGTCGGCCCGCTCGGCGCGGGTCTCGCCGATGCCGATGAGGATGCCGGTGGTGAACGGCACGCCGACCCGGCCGGCGTCGTCGAGCACCCGGAGCCGCACCGCGGGCTCCTTGTCCGGTGAGCCGTAGTGGGCACCGCCCGGCTCGGACCAGAGACGTGTCGCGGTGGTCTCCAGCATCATGCCCATGCTGGGCGCGACCGGCTTGAGCCGCTGCAAGTCGGCCCAGCTCAGCACGCCGGGGTTGAGGTGCGGGAGCAGACCTGTCTCTTCGAGTACGGCGATCGCGCAGGCGCGCACGTAGTCCAGCGTCGAGTCGTAGCCGCGCTCGCTGAGCCACTCCCGGGCTACCGGCCACCGGTCCTCGGGGCGGTCGCCCAGCGTGAACAGCGCCTCCTTGCAGCCCTGCGCGGCCCCGGCGCGGGCGATCGCGAGGACCTCCTCACGCTCGAGGAACGCGGCCGGCAGCCGGTGCGGCACGGTCACAAACGTGCAGTAATGGCACCGGTCCCGGCACAGCCTGGTCAGCGGGATGAAGACCTTCTTCGAGTACGTGACGACGCCCGGCCGGCCGGCCTCGCGCAGCCCCGCGTCGCGGATGCCGCCCGCGATCTGCATCAGGTCGTCGAGCAATTCCCGGTCGGCCGCCAGGAGCGCGGCCGCCTCGTCGGAGTCGATCGCCTTGCCCTCGGCCGCCCGGTGCAACGCGCGCCGAATGCTCGCCTCGGTCGGGGCCGGTTCCCGGTGCACTACTTCCTGGTCCACCACGCAGAGCAGCCTAGGCCGGATTGGTGCCCCACGCCGCCGCACCCGGTGGCCATACCGAGTGTCCTGGGACACCATGCCCGCGTGGAGAGAAGCGCGCCACCCTGGTCCGGCTCCGCGACGACGGCAAGATCGGCGACATCGTGGCTCTTCGCCTGGGCGGCACGGTCGGCTATCTCGAAGAGTCGCCAAACGACCTAGTGGCGGGGTGGATCCTGGTCGGCCGGGCCGTAGCCGGGACGGTCGTTGCTGACGATCTGCGTACGCTCGTCGCCCGTCTCGCTCGGTTGCCCGTCCGGCGTGGTGGCGACCGGTTCGTGCTGCGGGACGGCCTGCGTCGACTCGATCAACGCGTGATGCGCCGACGGCTCGCCCGGGCGGGCCGTGGCGGGGTAGGCAGGCGCGGCGGGCGAGCTGTAGGTGCCGTGACCCGGCTCGGGCACATAGGCGCTGGGCACCTGACCGGGCGGGGGCGGGTAACCGCTGGACGCGGGCTGCCCGAAGCCCGCCTGACCCTGGCCGGGCTCAGCGGCGTGCGCCGGCTGGCCGGGCTGATCGAACGGAGGCTGGCCGAACGGAGGCTGGCCGAGCGGGGGCTGGCCGAACGGGGGCTGGCCGAACGAGGGCTGGCCGGACGGGGGCTGGCCGGACGGGGGCTGGCCCGGCTGCCCGGCTCCAGGCTGACCGAACCCGGGCTGGCCGGGCGCAGGCGGGCCGTAGCCCGGCTGACCCGGGTACGTGCCCGGAACGCCGTACCGGGGCTGGCCGTAGACGCCGGGCGCCGGCTTCGGTCGCGGCGCGTAGAACAGGTTGCGCCAGATCAGGTACGTCGCGAACGCGGCCACCGCGAGCACGGCCAGCCACGCCACCCGGAGCAGCAACTCCTCGAACGCGGTCCGTACGCTGAATCCGGCGATCTTGATCAGTCCGACCAGGATTCCGAACACGACGCCGAACACGGCGGCGACGCCGTACTCGACCAGCGCGATGACCGTGACCAGCTTGGCCTGGGGGTGCCGCGGCTGGACGAGCAACGACAGCAGCACGGCCCCGAGCGGGAAGAAGATCGTCGGCACGTTGACGTAGCTGTAGAAGCTGTCCTGCGCACGGCTGCCGAAATCGAGCCCCACGCCGGACGGGATCAAGCGGATGATCGCCACGAAGAGCATGACGGCCGCGGCGGCCACCAGAGCGTACGCGGCGATATCGCGCAGCGGCCGGAGATACTGGCTGGCGTCGCCAGGGGCGGGCTGCGGTTGGCTGGTCACGGCTTCTCCTGTGAGTCGGCGGCAGAGTCGGCAAGCAGAGTCGGCAATCGGACGCTATCGGGTCGGCTCAGCGTAGACCGGAGGGGCCAAGGCGGCAGGTGACCGACCCGCCCACCGGCCCCCGGCGGGCGGTTCTGCCGGCCCGGTGAGCAAGGATGGTCATATGCGGATCGTGGTTCTCACGGGGGGCATCGGCGGTGCCCGCTTCCTGATCGGCGTGCGCGCACACGCCCGGCGCATCGGCGCCGAGGTCACGGCGGTGGTCAACGTCGGCGACGACGTGCGCATGCACGGCCTGCAGATCTGCCCCGACCTGGACAGCGTGATGTACACGCTGGGCGGCGCCGCCGATCCGGTGCGCGGCTGGGGCCGCGTCGGCGAGACCTGGGTGGTTAAGGACGAGCTGGCGAAATACGGGGCCGAGCCGAGTTGGTTCGGCCTGGGCGATAAAGACACCGCGACCCATCTGGTACGGACCACGATGCTGAACGCGGGCTACCCGCTGTCCGCGGTGACCGCCGCGCTCTGCGATCGGTGGCAGCCGGGCATCGCGCTGCTGCCGGCCACCGACGACCGCCTCGAGACGCACGTGGTGGTCGACGTCGACGGTGAACGCAAGGCCATCCACTTCCAGGAGTGGTGGGTGCGGTACCGCGGCGACGTGCCCACGCATCGGTTCGTGTTCGCGGGGGCAGATGCTGCCAAGCCGGCCGCCGGCGTGCTGGAAGCCATCGGCGCGGCCGACATCGTGCTGGTCGCACCCAGCAACCCGGTGGTGAGCATCGCGCCGATCCTGGCCGTCGCCCAGCTCAAGGAGGCCGTGGCGGACGGGCCGGCGCCGGTGGTCGGGGTCTCGCCGATCATCGGGGGCGCGCCGGTCCGAGGCATGGCGGACCGCTGCCTGGACACTCTCGGCGTCGAGGTGAGTGCGACCGGGGTGGGCGCGCTGTACGGCGCCCGCAACGACCACGGCCTGCTCGACGGCTGGCTGGTCGACACGAGCGACGAGGGTGCGACCGTGCCGGGCGTCACCACCCGCGCGGTGCCGTTGTGGATGACGGACGAGGACGCCACGGCCAAGATGGTCGAGGAAGCGCTGGACTTGGCGGGAGTCGCGTGATCGGTGCGATGATCGGTCCGTCGCGGGCGGCACGCCGGAGCGGAGTGACGAGGTGACGGACGGGCTGGAGATCCTGCCGGTGCGCGGTATCGGCGACGTGACGGCCGGCGACGACCTGGCCGAGCTGATCACCAACGCCGCGCCGTGGCTGCGCGACGGCGACGTTCTGGTCGTGACCAGCAAGATCGTGTCGAAGGCCGAGGGCCGGATGGTCGACGTGCCGGCCGACGGGCCCGAACGTGAAGCCGTCCGCGAGGAGATCCTGGCGTCCGAAACCGCACGCGTGGTAGCGCGGCGCGGCCCGACCGCGATCGTGCAGACGCACCACGGTTTCGTGATGGCGGCCGCCGGCATCGACGCGTCCAACGTCGACAAGACCCATCTCGTCCTGCTGCCCGCCGATCCCGACGGATCGGCCCGTGAGCTGCGCGCCGCGCTGCTCCGGCGCGGGCTGGACGTCGGCATCATCATCTCGGACACCATGGGCCGCACGTGGCGCAATGGCCTCACCGACGTGGCGCTGGGCGCCGCCGGCGTCGTGCCGTTCCGCGACCACCGCGGCGAGATCGACCCGTACGGCAACGAGCTCCAGCTGACCCAGATGGCGGTGATAGACGAGCTCGCGGGCGCCGGCGAGCTGGTCAAGGGCAAGCGCGACCAGGTTCCGGTTGCGGTCGTCCGTGGCTATCCCGGTGCCGGACTAGGCGATAGCGCGGGGGCCGTAGCCCTGGTGCGCGACGCGGCCAGCGACATGTTCTCGCTGGGTACGGCGGAGGCCCGCGCGGAGGGCCTCCGGGATGCGGCGGTCCTGCCCGACGGATTTTCCCGGAGCGGTCCGGGCGCAACGGCCGACGCCGCCGCGGTGGACCGCGCCCTCAAGACGGTCGCCGGCCGCCTCGCTCCCGGCACGGCCGTGACACCGGCGGAGATTCTCCCCGAGAACGGCACGACGGCTGGCCTACGGCTCACCCCACCGGAAACGAGCCCCGCCGCGTGGCTGCGGCTGGGCGCGGACGCGCATCGCCTACGGGCAGCCCTGGCAGCCGAAGGCGTGGCGTCGGTCCTGCTTCCACAGAACGACAGCGCGCTGCTGGCGCTCTACGTCGCGTGAGAGAGCTCTACCGCGGTGTCCCACCTCAGTGATGGTGCCCCAGGGCGGCCTTGAGTGAGACGGAAGTGTCGTACCAGCCTCTTAGCGTGGTCGGCGACGCCCCCGTTCCATCAATTGCTCGGTCGCGAGGCACCGGTCCGCGCCCCCGCCGCCCCAGCGAGAGAAGTCGACGCCATGAAGATCGCGTTGTTGGGCACCGGTTTCGGTCAGGCCCACGCGGCCGTATATGCCGCCCGTCCGGACGTCGACGAGGTGATCGTCTTCGGCCGGACACCGCACAAGCTGGCGAAGATCGGCGACCAGTTCGGGTTCGCCACCAGCACCGACCTCGACGCCGTGATCACCGACGCGGCGGTGGACCTGGTGGACATCTGCCTACCCACGAGGCTGCACGCAGACACCGCCGTGCGGGCCATGCAGGCGGGCAAGGACGTGCTCATCGAGCTGCCGCTGGCCACCACGCTCGACGACGCCCACCGCATCGTCGCCGCGCAACAGACGACCGGCCGCCGGGCGTTCGTGGACATGTTCTCCCGCTTCAGCCCGGCCAACCAGCAGCTGCGGCAGGCCGCGGCCGAGCAGCGGTACGGCCCGTTGGCCGTCCTCGAGATCGAGGGCCGGACCGCGCTGCTGTGGGAGGGCTACGACCTCGGCCTGCAAACGCTGGCGCTAGACATGATGCACGCCGACTTCGACCTGGTCACCGGTCTGCTGGGCCGGCCCGACACCGTCCACGTCACCGGGACCGACGGCTCCGCCGGGAAGGGCTCGGTGGCCGAGGTGGTGCTCGGCTATCCGCACGCCGTCGCCCGATGCACCAGTTCGTCGCTGATGCCCACGGTCTACGGGATGCGCGGCGGCTACCGCGCCACCTTCACCGGCGCGGTGCTGGAATACACCATGCGCGCCGATTTCACCGGGCAGGGCCCGAGCAGTCTGACCGAGTACACCGCCAACGGGGAGCGTCCCGTCGAGCTGCCCACCACCAGCCCCTACGCAGCGATGATCGACCACGTGCTGGCCTGCCTGAACGGCCACGCCGACAATCTCATCGAGCCTGCCAGTGCCCTCGCAGCCCTGGAACTCACCCTTGACGTGCACCAGCGCCTCACCCGGTCAACGGAGTAGACCCCGACCAGCGCGTCATCCGACTATGTGTGATTCTCCCGCGCCATGGGGGGCGACGGGAGCACACAGAACCCGACGCGACTCCTCCCGGCGCACGAACAAGGCCCGGCGGACCCACACATCCGGTAACGGCGCGGGTCATCACCGCCAGTTATCGGACACCCCGAGGCCCGCCCGAATGGCTAGATGTAGCCCAGCTCACCCAGGTCCTTGAGCTCGTCCACCAGGTGTTTGACCTCCTGGGCGCGGTCTCGCGGGCAGACCAGCACAGCATCCGGGGTGTCCACGATGATCAGGTCGCGTATGCCCAGGGCCGCCACGAGCCGACCGGAGTTCGGGACCACGACCAGGCCCTCCGATTCCCTGAGGAGTACGCCGGGCTTCTCCATGGCCTCCTTGCCGACGATGACGTTGCCAGCCGCGTCGGACGCCAGGATCTCGCCGAGGGTGTGGAAGTCGCCGACGTCGTTCCAGCCGAAGTCGCCGGGGACCGTGCCCACCCGGCCGACCGCGGCCGCGCCCTCCATCACCGCGTAGTCGACCGAGATCCTCGGCAGCGTCGGCCACACCTCGCCCAGCACCTCCTCGCGTGCCGGCGAGTCCCAGGCCTGGGCGATGCGCGAGATGCCGGCGGCGAGTTGTGGCTGCTGGCGGGCCAGCTCAGCCTGGAACACGTCGACCCGCCACACGAACATGCCGGCGTTCCACAGGTAGTTGCCGGACTTCACGTAGGCCTCGGCCACGTCGTACGACGGCTTCTCCTTGAACTCCTCCACGGCCAGCGCCGCGCCGTTGCCCAGCGGGCCGCCGCATTGGACGTACCCGTACCCGGTCTCGGGTCTGGTGGGGGTGACACCGAGCGTCATCAGCAGGCCCTGCGCGGCGCCGGCCATCGCTTCGCGGATCACGTCGATGAAGCGCTCGCCGTCGGCGATGAGGTGATCGGCCGCGAACGAGCCCATGATCGCCTCTGGGTCGCGGCGGCCGATAACCGCCGCGGCCAGCGCGATGGCCGCGCACGAATCCCGCGGCGACGGCTCGACCAGGATGTTTTCTTCCGGTACGCCGGCAAGCTGGCGCGAGACCGCGGCGGCGTGTGCCACCCCAGTGACCACGAAGACCCGATCGGACGCGGTCAGCGGCGCCAACCGGCGCACGGTGGCCTGTAGCAGCGACGCGTCCGTACCGGTCAGCGGATGCAGGAACTTTGGGTGACCGGCACGCGATAGTGGCCATAGACGTGTGCCGCTGCCACCTGCGGGGATGACGGCATACAGGGCGCCCGGTTCCTCACTCATGCGCACCGAGTGTAATGATCGGAATCAGGCCTGACTGCCCGACACCCGGTTCCAGGTGTTGACGTGTACCTCGGCGCTGGAGGCCCAGGTGAACTCCTTGGCCCGGTCGAAGCCGGCCTTTGCCAGGGTGAGGCGGCGCGGTTCGTCGTGCAGCAGGTCGGCCAGGTCCTCAGCGATCCGGTCCGCGTCCTCTGTCGTATATGCGACCGCGTCGCCGCCCACCTCCGGCAGTGACAGCCGCGGAGTGGTCAAGACCGGCGTCGCGCACGCCATCGCCTCGAGGATCGGCAGCCCGAAGCCCTCACCGAACGACGGATAGCACGCCACCAGGGCGCCGCCCAGGAAGCCCGGCAGGTCCGTGTACCGCAGGTAGCCCGGGCGCAGCAGCCGCAGGTGCGCCGGCACCTCGGCCACCGCCCGATCGATGTCGTCGTCATGACCCTGGCCGCCCGCGACGACCAGCGCGGGCGGGTGCGGCCAGTCCGACACGGCGCGGGCCCAGCCCCGGATCAGGTTCGGGACGTTCTTGCGGGGCTCCTTGGCGCCCAGGAAGGCCACGTACCCGGCGTCGCCCAAGCCCAGACGCGCACGGACCCGGGCCTTCTCCTCCTCGGTCGGCGCATGGAACGCGGTCGGGTCGACCCCGTGGTACGCGACGTCGATGCGCGTCGGATCCGCGTCCAGCAGCCGGATCAACTCGTCGCGAGTGGCCTTGCTGGGCACGATCACCCGGGCGGCGCGGCGCAGCGACGTCTTGATCGCGCTCCGGAAGAACGTGCGCTTGGTGTTGTCGTAGTGCTCCGGCTCGGTGAAGAACGTGGCGTCGTGCACCGTCACCGTGACCGGGCAGCCGGCGCGCAGCGGGCAGGTGTAGAACGGCGAGTGGAGCACCTTCGCGCCCACCTGCTGAGCCAGCAGCGGCAGGCCGGTCTGTTCCCAGGCGAGGCGCGCGGGCCGGTGCGCGATCGCGGCCGGACCGGCGATGACCTCGGCGTCGGACAGCATCCGGCCGTAACGCTCCGCATCCGTACGCTGCGCCACGACGGCCAGGTCGACCCGGTCGGAGCCCATCTGGCCGAGCGCGCCGAGCAATCCGTCGACGTACCGGCCCACACCGCCCCGGTCAGCCGGGACGCTGGTGGCGTCGACGAGAACTCGCGGGAGGCGACCGGCGGTCACGAGGCAACTCCTTGGCGTCTCAGACATGGCGGGCACTGGGGGTGTGCCCGACATTTGTCAGGGTACGCCGCCGATGCATCGCGATGGTTACCGCGACACCGCTCCGTTACGAGGCTTTCCTCGTTCGTCTCCGTTACGAGGCTTTCCTCGTTCGTCCATGCATGATGACGCAGAGTGACAAGGCTAGTGTCGGCGTTGATGAACGAGACGATCCCGCAGGCCTTCGCGGCCGCCGTCCGGCGTGGCCCCACCACACCGCTGCTGACCTTCTATGACGACGCCACCGGCGACCGGACCGAGCTGTCCGGCGCCACCCTGGACAACTGGGTCGCGAAGACCGCCAACCTGCTGGTCGACGGCGCCGGACTGGGCGGGGGCGACACCGTTGCGGTGCTGCTGCCGCCGCACTGGCAGACCGCGGCGATCCTGCTCGGCGCGTCGGTCGCCGGCCTGGCCACGGACCTGGCCGGCGATCCGCAGCCGGTCGAGGCGCTGTTCACTGTGCCGGGGCGGGTCGAGGCCGCATCGGCCTGGCCGACCGGCGACCGGTACGCGACCGGCCTGCTGCCGCTCGCCGCGCCCTTGCGCGACGTGCCGCCCGGGTACGTCGACTATGTGGTCGAGGTACGCGCGTTCGGCGACCGGTTCGTACCAGCTCAGCCTGTGGGCCGCGACGACCCGGCCATCGCGGGACCGATCGAGCTGAGCCATCTCGCGGTGTGCCGTACCGCCACAGCGCGCGCCAGCGAGCTGGGCATCGTCGACGGCGACCGGGTGCTGGTGGACGCGCGCGTCTATCCGGATCCCATGGACTGGCTGCTCGCGCCGCTGCTCGCCGGGGCGTCTGTGGTCCTGTGCGCCGACATGGACCCGGTCAGGCGGCAGAGCCGCGCGGAGGCCGAAAAGGTCACCGTCACGCTTGCTTGACCGCCCGCTCGTTCGCGAACTCCTCGAATGCCGCCAGCGACTCCGGATTGGCCAGCGCGCCCTTGGCGGCCGCGGATTCCGCCGGAGTGCCGGTGAGGATGCGCTTCACCGGCACCTCGAGCTTCTTGGCCGACAGGGTGCGCGGCACCGCCCGTATCTGATGGATCTCGTCCGGGACGTGCCGCGGCGAAAGCGCGGCGCGCAGCTCGCGGCGGATCCTGGCGCGCAAGGCGTCGTCGAGCTCGGCGCCGTCGGCCAGAACGACGAACAGCAGGAGCTCGTCGCCGTGCTCGTCGAGGTGGACGACGACCGAGTCGACGACCTCGTCGATCCCCTCGACGACCGAGTAGAACTCGGCGGTGCCCAGGCGCACGCCGCCCCGGTTCAGCGTGGCGTCGGAGCGGCCGGTGATGACGCAGGTGCCGTCGGCGCCGATGGTGATCCAGTCGCCGTGCCGCCATACGCCCGGGAAGACGTCGAAGTATGCCTCGCGGTAGCGCCGGCCGTCCGGATCGTTCCAGAAGGCGACCGGCATGGACGGCATCGGCGCGGTGATGACCAGCTCGCCGAGCTCGCCGACGACCGGCTTGCCGGTGTGGTCGTACGCCTCGACCTTGGCGCCGAGGCACCGGCAGGAGATCAGGCCCTCGATCACCGGGAGCAGCGGCGCGCCGCCGACGAAGCCGGTGCAGACGTCCGTGCCGCCGGAGAGCGACTGCAGCTGGAGGCCGTCGCCGACCGCGTCGTAGACCCAGGCGAACCCCTCCGGCGGCAGCGGGGCGCCGGTCGAGCCCACGCCGTTGAGCTGCGACTGATCGCCCGGCTCGACGCCGGCCTTGCGGCACGCCAGCAGGTACGGCGCCGACGTGCCGAAGTAGGTGATCCCGGCCTCCCGCGCCAGCCGCCACAGCGCGGACATGTCGGGCCAACCCGGATTGCCGTCGAAGAGCACGATCGACGCGCCGACCGCGGGCCCGCTGGCCAGGAAGTTCCACATCATCCAGCCGGTCGTGGTGAACCAGAAGAACCGGTCGCCCGGCCCGAGGTCGTGGTGCAGCGCCAGCATCTTGATGTGCTCGATCAGGATGCCGCCGTGGCCGTGCACGATGGGCTTCGGCAGCCCGGTCGTGCCGGAGCTGTAGAGCACGTAGAGCGGGTGCTGGAACGGCACCGGCTCGAAGGTCAGCGGCTCATCACCGTCGAGTTCGTGCCAGTCGCCGCCGTCGCCGAGATAGCCGATCGTGATCACGTGTTCGAGGCTCGGCAGCGCGGTCCGGATGGCCGACACCTCCTCGCGCCGGTCGATCGCCTTCTCCCCGTACCGGTAACCATCCACCGCCACCAGCACCTTGGGCTCGATCTGCCGCCAGCGGTCGGTCACGCTGCGGGTGCCGAACTCCGGCGCGCAGGACGAGAAGATCGCGCCCAGGCTCGCTGTCGCGAGCATGAGGACGTAGGTCTCCGGGATGTTAGGCGCGTAGGCCGCGACCCGGTCGCCGGGGCCGACGCCGATCCGGCGCAGTCCGGCCCGGACCCGCCGGACCTGATCGCGTAGCTGCCGGGCGGTGAGCGTGACCGGATCGCGGGTCTGCGAGTACGCGATGACGGCCGGATCGTCGTCCGCCAGGCCCGGCATCCTGAGTACGTGCTCCGCGTAGTTGAGCGTGGCTCCGGGGAACCATGTCGCGCCGGGCATGGTCGCGTCCGGTAGCACCGTGCCGGGCTGCGTGTACGCCTCGATCTGGAAGTAGTCCCAGATCGAGCGCCAGAACGCGGCGAGATCCGTGACGGACCACTCCCGCAGCGCGGCGTAGTCGGTGAACTCCAGGCCCCGCGACTCTCGCAGCCAGGTCATGTACCGGCCTATCCGGGACGTCTGGAGTACGTCGGCCGGCGGTCTCCACAGCACTCTGCCCGTCATACCGTCACCTTAACGTTGGCTCAGCTGGGGGTGCGTCGCGGCGACCCTTCACCCACTGGACCAACGCGGGTACCGTGCCGATCAGCGAGCCAGGGAGAGAAGCCGTGCGTCACCTTAGATCGATTCTGTACGCGATCGTGCTGGCTCCCGCAGTCTGGATCCTGTGCGGTGTCGGATTCACCCAGAATCTCACCGGCCGGGCCCGCGACGGCGGCGGCGTCGAGTCGATCACGGGGCTGCTGCTGTTGCTGCTGGCCGGCGCCACGTACGCGATCCTGGTCTTCGCCCCGATCTCCCCCGCCGGACCCTTGCTGTCCGGTCTGGTCTTCCTCGGGATCAGCGTGTGGGCGCTGGCCGCACCGTCGTCGTACGCCGGCATTTGGGCGCCCGGCGTGTCGAAGGAGGGCTTCGACCTCAGCCGGCCCGGTTACGGGCTGGCGGCGCTGCTGGCCGTGCCGCTGGTGTGCACGGCGCTGAGCGCGCGGCGCTGGGAGCGCTACGAACCGCCGCAGCTTCCGCTGATCGGGACGCTCGGGCCGGCGCGCGGCACGGCGCGGCCGGCCGGCATGCCGGCGTCCGTGGTCGAGACGGCGGTCATGGACAGGCCGGCGAGTACGGACGCCCCGGCGGTGGTGGTCCCGGCGGACGAGACCGCGGTCATGAACGCGGTACGTGCCGAACCACCGGCGGAGCCGGTCGCCGAGCCGGCGACGGCGGATGTCGCGCCGTCGGACGAAGCGCCGACCGAGCCGGTCCCCACCGCGCTGGCGTACTTCGGCGAGGCCCTGACGGAAGACGAGGCCCCGACGGAAGACGAGGCCCCGACGGAAGACGAGGCC
>JBKOWB010000112.1:0-9190 GCA_046724195.1 Actinomycetota bacterium | reverse complement strand
CACGACGATCTTGCCGCCGAAGATCGGGCGCGGGTCCGTCGCCAGCCAGCGGGCGCCGCCCGGCATCCGGGTGGACGGCCCCACGTCCAGGCCCAGGTTGCCGAACAGATCCCCGAGCAGCTGCTCGAAATCGTCGTCGGTCATGGTGACCAGGTTCGGGCGATGATCGATGTCCGCCAGCACGTTGAACTCCTCGGTGAAGTCGGCGTCCGCCTCCCGGTCGAAGTCGAGCTGCGGGGTGATGCCGGCCAGCTCGTCGGGCTGCTGGGAGAGCCCGGCTCGCAGGTGTTTGAGGCAGGCGACCGGATCGACACGACGCAGCTCGATCGCCTCGAACGTCTCGCGGTCGGTCCGCACGGACACCAGGCACGGGCGTACGAACCGGCCCGTCCGGCGGTCGATCGTGTCCACGATGCCGTTGAACAACACCCGAGTCACGAGCCCGCCCCGGTCCGCCTCGACGATCTCGTGGATCGTACGCAGCGCCACCTGCGCGACGATCTCGGTGTACCGGCGCCGGATCTCAGCCTCGTCCCGCGGGATCGCCACCACGTCGTCGCGTACCCGGTCGTAGCGGTACTCCTTGACGACCGGGATCACCTCGACCGGCGGCAGGTGGTACTCGACCAGCAGGTGGCGCTGCTTCGGCAGGTACGCGAGCCGGAAATGCTGCGGGAAGCCGTCGGGGTACACGGAGTTGCCCAACACCATCGCGAAGTACTCGACGACGGACGAGGGATCCTTGCCCGCCACCGCTGCCGCGAACCGGTCCACCTCGGCGTTGTACGCGACGATCCGCGCCTCGTAGCGGCGCCGGCTTTCCTCGTACGCCTGCTCTCTGGCGGCCAACTGCCGCAACCGTCGCGTCTCGGCCTCGACCCACCGGGCCCGGGCATGTTGATAGGCCTGCCGCGCGGCGGCGGTCTGTTGCTCGTGGAGCTTCTCGCCACCCAAGATCTTGCCGATGCCGGTGGGGGAGACGGGCGCGTAGCTCGCCCAGGACGGCTCGGGCAGCGGCCGGCCGAGCGGCCCCGGGTCGAACGCCGGCACGGTCACCGGCTTCTTGAACCGGTCGAGGTCGATGTGGTCGTCGACGTCCAGCGTGGACATCAGCAGCGCGTCGAGGTCGGATAGCCGGGCCCGCAGGTCGGCGTTGGCGGCGGCCGCGTCCGCGGTGCGCGCCTCGACATACAGCCGCTGGCGTTCCCGCTGCCGTTCAACATCGGCGGCGGCCCGCTGGGCTGCGGCGATCGCGAGGTCGGCGTTGCGCCGGATCAGCTCCCGCTGATGCGTCGCGGCGGTGCGCGCCCGCTGCTCGGCCGCTGCCTGGGTGGCGTGCGTTCGCTGCATGTCCCGAATGATGCCCATGCGTCGTCCTCGCTCGCGTCGTTGCCGTATCCGGCCGTTCGGCGTCGACCACCGTGGCGGGCGAACGGCCGTAGCGGCGACCTCCGTGGCGGCCGAACGGCCGTAGCGGCGACCTCCGTGGCGGCCGAACGGCCGTAGCGGCGACCACCGTGGCGGCCGAACGGCCACCATATCGACTTTGTCCCCGGTCCTCGTAACCGGTCGCATTCTCGTCGGCGCGTTGCGTGCATGTCGATCAAGGAGTGCGCGAAGGCCCTCGGGCGGGCCGCTGTCGATCACGGCGCCGGGGGGCGCGTCGGGGTCGCAGAAGGTTCCACAGTCAGCACAAGCAGTAACTGTCAGTCATCGATCCGACGGTCGTGAGCCGCGACCGTCACTGGGTATGGTGGTCGCCTGATCGGGTTCTTTTACCGACCGATCGGGCTAGGTTGACCAGGTCGTCGTCTTGTTGGGCCAGCTACCAAAACTTTGACGCAGCTGCCCACTGTTACATCGACCCCGTGACGGGTCGTAATAGGTCGGGGGCAGGTACACACACTGGGTGGGAGGAGGTGGTGGCGCGCATGACGGTACCCGACGAGCGCTTTCCGCGTCCGCGCGCCTTACGCGACCACCTCTCCCGCCGGCCCCACCTGGTCGAGCCGCCGCCCACGCTTCCGGAGCCCCGCCCCGCGGTCGACGACCGTGCCGTCGAGGGGCCGGTGTGGTTCTCCTACACCGCGGCCGGCGACGAGATCGTCTGGTCCGCCGGCCTCGCCGCGATGCTCGGCCGGCCGCCGAGCGACAACGAGATCGGTCGCCAGGTACTCACTCGATACGTGCACCGCGACGACCATGCCAAGGCACTCGGCGCGATCACCCGCACGTGGACCGGCCGGCAGCCGGTCCGCGTCACGGTCCGGCTCATGCGCCCCGACGGCAGCTGGTTCGACGTGGACTGCCGCCTCGAACCGATCGCCGGGCCCGAAGGCACGGTGCGCGGCGTCCACGGCACGGTCCACGACGTCACCGCCCGGGAACGGGCCCGCCGCGAGGTCGCCCGTCTCACCCGCCGGAGCGAGACCGTGCAGGCGTCCATCATTGAACGCGATCCCGGGACTCAACTGCTCACCCGGGCGCGGTTCGCGGACGAGATCGACCGGGCGCTCCGGCGCCGGGGCGGTGGGGCGGTGCTCGTGGTCCGGATCGAGCCCGACCGCGGCGGCGCGCACGGCGACAGCGTGCGTCCCGAACGCAACGCCGACCTGCTGCATTCCGCGGCCCGCGTACTCGAAGGCGTCGTCCGCCCGGCCGACGTGCTGGGCCGGGTCGGACCCAACGAGATCGCGGTGCTCATGGCCGGGACGTCGTGGGCGATGGCCCGCCGGCAGGCCGACCTGTTCGTGGAGGCGCTGCGGGCGCACCCGTTCGTGCTGCCCGCGCACTGGTCCCGGGCCCGTGCCTGGGCCGGCCTGGTCCGGTACCAGGCGGACGGCGAGGCCAGCAGCCACGACCTGCTGATCGACGCCGAGCACGCGTGGCGGCAGGCCCGCGAGGCGGACCGGCCCCTCACGCTGGTCGCGCATCCGGTGCCGAGCCGCGACCGGCAGGGCTCGTACCGGTCCCGCGTCGCCGACGCGCTGGACACCGACCGGTTCACGTTGTTCTGGCAGCCCATCCTCGAGCTGCAGAGCAACACCGTCAAGCGGCATGAGCTGCTGCTGCGCGTCCTCGACGAGACGGACGGCCCGCAGTCGCCAATCCAGGTGCTGGACACCGCCGAGCGGCTCGACGCGGTATACGACATCGACCTGTGGGTGGTCGAGCGGGCGCTGCAACTCGCCGCCCACCGTCCCGATCTCCGCCTGCAGGTCAACCTCTCCGGCCGGTCCATGGGCGATCCGCGGCTGACCACGGAAGTCGAACGCCTCCTCGACCGCTACGGCGTCAACCCGGAGCAGCTCACCTTCGAGATCACCGAGACCGCGCTGATCGGCAACCTCAGCGAGGCTCGGTACTTCGCCGACCGGGTTCGCGACCTCGGTTGTGAGCTGGCGCTCGACGACTTCGGCTCGGGTTATGCGTCGTTCCGGTACCTGCGGCAGTTCCCGATCGATCTGGTCAAGATCGACGGCGAGTACGTCGTCGACCTCGTCCACAGTCCGCAAGACCAGGTCCTGGTCCGCGCGTTGGTCCAGGTCTGCCAGGCGTACGGGATCCACACGGTCGCCGAGTTCGTGCAGGACGAGCCGACCCTGCGCATGCTTCGCGAGTTGGGCGTCGATTACGTGCAGGGCTACCTGATCGGCCGGCCGGAACCGCTCGCGCCGACCGGGCTCCGCCGTTCGAACTGACCGAGGTCGGGCGGCGACGGCCCGCGTTACGGCCGGCCATCTACAAGAACCGGCCGAACAAGTAGCCGCCCACGCCCTCACCCCTACCTTGCCGCGCCGTGGGCCGCCCACTCCTGACTCGCGACAGATACACAGCGCCGGAATCGGCCGAGGCCCCCCAGCCAGCCGATTCCGGCGCCGTGTCGGGGTGGAAAGTCAACCCGCAGACTACCTTTGCGAGATCAGGGGCGTCGATCGACCTGCCCGATTGTTCGATCGGAGTTTCCCGAACTGTGTGCGCGCCGCGATCCGATCTTGACCACCCGGCCTATGTCAGGCTCGGCCGTACTAACTAACCTGCCAGCATGGACGAGCCGCGATGGTTGAGCGACGAGCAACAGCAGGCGTGGCGTCGGTTTGTCGAGGTGCTCGTCAAGATCCCCGCGGCGCTCGAAGCCCAACTCCAGCGCGACGCCGGGCTGACCCA
This sequence comes from Actinomycetota bacterium, assembly GCA_046724195.1. Classification (GTDB taxonomy): domain Bacteria; phylum Actinomycetota; class Actinomycetes; order Mycobacteriales; family Micromonosporaceae; genus Actinoplanes. The sequence continues at coordinate 5,023 of JBKOWB010000112.1, read as the reverse complement.
CATGGGTTACATCGTTCTCTCCACGCTCTCCGAACGCGACGATCGCCGACTCGCGATGAGCCGGCTGGCCAAGCGCGCGAGCGCCTCGCTGTCGCGGCTCTCGCACGTCGTCGCGCGCCTCGAAGCCCAGGGCTGGGTCCGTCGCGAACGAGACCCCGAAGACGGCCGCGTCCAGATCGCCGTACTCACCGAGGAGGGCTACGACAAGGTGCGGGAGTCCGCTCCCGGCCACGCCGAGGCCGTGCAGCAGTTGGTCTTCGACCGCCTGACCCCGGCCCAGGTCCGCCAGCTCGCGAAGCTCGCCGACGCGTTGCTGGAGGCTCCCGTCGAGGTCAAGCCGCTGTAGAGGCGGTCGCCGCCGCGGAGGCTACACGGTTCGTGGCCTGAGTCAGCGGATCTTTATCGCCCGCCAGAGGCGGCTGCGACGACCCGGCAGGTATTCCGAGTCCAGCCGCTTCGCCACAATCCCGTCCAGACCCTGCGCGGCGGCGGCTTCCAGCGCGAAGCCGCCGCCCCCGGGGAAGTACGGCGGCGTCTGCCAATGGTCGCCGGTCACCGCCAGCCCCTCGAGCAGCTCCCGCCGCTCGGCGTAGCCCACCGCGTCCACCGTGGCGTGCCCTTCCAGCCAGAGCAGGTCGTACGCCAGGAACTGCACCGGTGTCTGCTCCGCCGCCCGGCGGGCGGCCGCGGTGTCCCGCGGCTCCTTGCGCTTGGCGAGCTTGGCCGGCGAGACGGCCGGCCCGTCGAACGCGACGATCTCGCCGTCGAGCACCGCCTCAGTGGGGGCGAGCGCCTCGCCGAGGGGGCGGATCTCGGGATACCACGAGGTCACGTCGTTGCCGTCGGACGTGAGCCGGACCCGGCCACCGGAGACGTACGCCAGCGTGCGGCGGCCGCCCCAGCTCATCTCGTACCCCCAATCGGCGTCGTCCGGCGGCAGGCCGGCGGCCTCGGTCGCGAGCATGGGCTCGACGGCCTCGGGCATCGGCTGCCAGCCCGGCTCGGGTGGATCCATCCGGCGGACCATCCAGTCGTTGCCGGCGGTCTGGAAGAAGATGTACCGGCCGGTCGTGCGGTCGCCGTGGAACGTCACGCCGATCTCGTCGTCGCGCCACTTGTCCGTCTCGTAGGTGCCGCGATCGTGGATGATCATGCGGCCGCCGCCGTACTCGCCGGCCGGGATCTCGCCGGAGAAGTCCAGATACTCGAGCGGGTGGTCCTCGGTGTGCTTGGCGAGGTGATTGCGGACCTGGTCGCGTGGCAGGCCGCGCGGCACCGCGAACGAGACCAGCACGCCATCGCGCTCCAGCCGCACGTCCCAGTGCAGGCTGCGCGCGTGGTGCTGCTGGATGACGAACCGGTTGTCGGACGCGGGCTCCGGCTTGGCGGCGGGCACCGGCTCGGGCGTGCGGCGGGCATCGCGCTTGCGGCGATATTCATCCAGGCGGTCGGTCACCCCTGCATGATGTCGTACCCCCGTGCGAGGCTGCTTCCATGTATGAGGAATGGCCGTCCCGGCTGCCGCACGCCACCGCATGGCGCAGCCTCGCGCCGCCGGGCGGCTGGGCCAACCGCATCCTGCCCGACGGCTGCCTCGACATCATCTGGAACGACGGTCGGGTCTTCGTGGCCGGCCCGGACACCGTCGCGGAGGTCGGCACGTCGCCTGCCGGCACGCGGTTCCGGGCACTGCGGTTCGCCGACGGCGTCGGGCCGGCTGTGCTGGGCGTTCCCGCCGACGAGCTCACCGACCGCGAGGTGCCACTCGAGGATCTATGGCCGGCGGCCGAGGTTCGCCGGCTCGCCGAGGCCGCGGATCCGCTGGCCGCACTCGAGGACGCCGCGGCGCGCCGCTGGCAGACTCCGGACCGGGCGATGGTCGCGCTGGCCGCGGGCGCGCGGGCCGGTCGTCCAGTCGGCGCGATGGCCGATTCGCTCGGCCTCAGCCCGCGTCAGCTGCAGCGACGATGCAAGACCAGTTTCGGGTACGGCCCGAAGCTGCTCACCCGGATCCTCCGGCTGCAGCGGGCCCTCGACCTGGCACGGCATGGCCGCCCGTTCGCGGACGTGTCGGCCACCGTGGGCTACGCCGACCAGGCCCATCTCGCGCGGGAGGCGAAGGCGCTGGCCGGCGTGCCGTTGACGGTCCTCATCCCGTAGGCAGCGGCGCGTAGAGATCGACGCCGTTGCCGTCCGGGTCATGCAGCACCGCGTAACGGTGCCCCCAGAACGCGTCCCAAGGTTGCTTGTGGCCCTCGTAGCCGGCCGCGGTCATGCCGGCGTAGGTGGCGTCCACCTCGGCCGGATCGGCGCACCGGAATGCCAGGCTGATCCGGCCGTCGCCCTTGGCCGGCGAGAACCCCGGGTCGAACGAGTTGATCGTCTCGAGGGTGTCCCACATGAGGCGCACGCCGCCGGGCAGTTCCGCTTCGGCGTGCGGCGCGTCGTCAGCTTCGGCCGGGATGGACAGGCCGAGCTTGCGGTAGAAGGCGAGCGAGGCCGCCATGTCGGCGGCCACGATCCCGATCGCGTTGAAACTAGGTGCCATGGCCACGACGCTAGGAGCCCGGGCCGGACGGTGTCTTGAACAAATCAGACGCGCGTTGAACCTTTTTCAACCTGGCGTCGGGCCGAAGGGGTCCGGGCGCCGGCCACTGCCGCCCTGGCCACGTTGAAAAGGTTCAGTGATCGCGGGTTCCGCGCATCTGTGGCGGCCGGTAGTGTCTTGGCTTCGACGCGTGTCCGTTCCCCCCACGGAGGCAAGCCGCGATGACCTTGCGCATCCTCGTTGTGGGCGCCGGCATCGCGGGACTCGCCGCGGCCCGGGCCCTCCGAGTCGCCGGATTCCGGCCCGATGTCGTCGAGGCGCTACCCGCGACCACCGTGCCCCGGGCAGGCATCTACCTGCTTGGAAACGCGTCCCGGGCGATGCGCCAGCTCGGCCTCGACGCACCGCTGCGGCCACTCGGCGACCTCATCTTCCGCCAGGTGTTCCAGGACGCGCGCGGCCGCGAGCTGTTCGAACTGGACGTCGCCGCGCTCTGGGCCGGGGTCGGGGAGTCGCGCGCGCTCGCCCGGGCCGACCTCCACCGGGTCATGCTCACCGGCGTCGGGGGCGAGGTCCGATACGACATGGCCGTCCGCGACCTGGAGATCGTCGACGGCGCGGCCAAGGTGGAGTTCGGCGACGGCGGGATCGCCGAGTACGACCTGGTGGTCGGCGCCGACGGCCGGCGCTCGACGGTCCGGGCCAAGGCCGGGCTGGGCGGACCGGCCGTACCGACCGGGCAGATCGTCTACCGCAGCGTGGTCAGCGGCGGCCCGACGGTCAACGACTGGACGGCGCTGCTCGGGCGCCGTACGGCGTTCGTGGTCATGCCGATGGGCGGCCGCAAGTTGTACTGCTGCGCCGACGAGACGGCCGTCCACGCGCCGATCCCCGCCGACCCGAAAGCTCGGATGCGCGAGCTGTTCGGGACGTTCGGCGGCCCCGTGCCGGACATCCTGGACGCCATCGAGACCGTGCAGGTCGCCCGGACCGACGAGGTGGTGCTCGACCGCTGGACGCGGGGCCCGGTGCTGCTGCTCGGCGACGCCGCGCACGCCACCGCCCCGACTCTGGCCCAGGGCGCCGCGATGGCGTTCGAGGACGCCGTCGTGCTGGCCGAGGTGCTGCGCGGTACGCCCGAGGACGTCCCGGCCGCGCTGCGGGCCTTCGAGACGCGCCGGCGGCCCCGATGCCGGCAGGTCCGGGATCGCACGCGCGAGCGCGACCGCAACCGCGATCTGCCGCCCGCGCTGCGCGATCCGATGCTGCGCAGGCGGGGGCGGCGGATCTTCATGGACCACTACCGGGGTCTGGTCGCGCCGCTGTGACGCCGGCCGATCCCGGGTCCCGCCGCGCCGAACCCGGGCCTACCCCACGCCCGCAGGGGTCGGCCGGTCCCGGATCCCGCCCCGCGCCGGACCATGGTCCACCCCGCGCCCGCCGTGGCTTGGCGGGCGACTATCCTGCCTCGAGGTACGCCCGCCCCCGCCGGCGCACCGAGTGGGACGAACGAGACACCGGAGGCCATCCGTGACGACCGTCGCGCCTAAGCCGATCGTGACCCGGCCCTGGCCGGTGCGACCACAGGTCAAGGGCTCAGCTCTCGCGCAGATCCTGCGGACCACGGACGCGAAGCAGATCGGGATCATGTATATGGTCACGTCGTTCGTGTTCTTCTTCCTGGGTGGCCTGATGGCGCTGCTCATGCGCGCCGAGCTGGCCCGTCCCGGCATGCAGCTCCTGTCGCCGGAGCAGTACAACCAGCTGTTCACCATGCACGGCACGATCATGTTGCTGTTCTTCGCGACGCCGATCGTGTTCGCGTTCGCCAACTTCGTGGTCCCGCTGCAGATCGGGGCGCCGGACGTGTCGTTCCCGCGGCTCAACGCGCTCGCGTACTGGCTCTACCTGTTCGGCGGCACCATCGCCGTCGCCGGCTTCATCACGCCCGGCGGCGCCGCGGACTTTGGCTGGTTCGCCTACACCCCGTTGAGCAACGCGCTGCACTCCCCGGGTGTCGGCGGCAACATGTGGGTGGTGGGCCTGGCGCTGTCCGGCCTCGGCACGATCCTCGGCGGCGTCAACATGATCACCACGATCCTGACGCTGCGCGCGCCCGGGATGACCATGTTCCGGATGCCGGTCATGACGTGGAACATCCTAGTCACCAGCCTGCTGGTGATCATGGTGTTCCCGTTCCTGGCGGCGGCGCTGTTCGCGCTGGCCGCCGACCGCATCCTCGGCGCGCACGTGTTCGACGTGAACACCGGCGGCCCGATGCTCTGGCAGCACCTCTTCTGGTTCTTCGGCCATCCCGAGGTGTACATCGTGGCGCTGCCGTTCTTCGGCATCATCACCGAGGTCATCCCGGTGTTCAGCCGCAAGCCGCTGTTCGGCTACAAGGGCCTGGTCGCCGCCACACTGCTGATCGCCGCGCTGTCGATGAGCGTATGGGCGCACCACATGTTCGTCACC